>JADGAE010000040.1 GCA_015232165.1 Nitrospirota bacterium | reverse complement strand
TGCTGGCCATACCGTTTCAGTTGTTGTTGCAGGTTGCGCAGAGTTACATGGGGTTTTTAGTGATATCCAGTGTGTTTTCATACTACCACGGGGTCACCGGCGGCGGGTCCATTGCTCGGAGCGATATTTTAACAGCAGTTGTTGAACCAACCGGTCCTCCTCCGGCGTGAGTGCAGCGGGTCTGAGAGTGACCCCAAAGGACTCCTCAAAACAACCCACGACCGTGTCGATTATGCCCGATATATCAATGTCGTCAGACAGTTGCGTCAGCCCCGCAAGGATATCCCGGGTGTCATTGACCTTCAAAGCCCCCGCGATTAGCTCCCTGTCAACCGACAATGGTATGCTGCCCTGTTCGAGGAAACCGTTTGCATAGCGTCTTTGCGCGGCCCCTATGACCTTCTTGCCCCCCGCGGAGACTTCTCCATAGGAGGTGGCCGCAAAACACAGCGCGTTTAAGAGCAAGCCGCTTCGGTTGAGTCTGCCCTCCGTGAAGTCAACATCAAGCCCAAGTTGTCGCAGCGACCGGTAGAAGACCGCGTTGACCATCTTATGGTTATTGAGGACGCTCTTTGTAAAGCCGTTTTCAAAATTGGCCGTAAAGCTGTAGGTCAGTTCATCGTCATGCACCACTGCCCGTCCACCGGTAGGGCGTCTGACAACGTCAACAGCCCTTCTCGTACACCACTGGAGGTCTATGCTGTCGATCCCCTGAAATGCCCCTATGCTCACGGACGGAAGCAACCACCCATAGAACCTCAGCGTTGGCGGTGAAAGGTTGTCGTTGACGCAACAGGCAACGGCATCATCAACTGCCATGTTGTAAAAGGCGTCACCCTTGTCATACGGGAGCAATCTCCATTGGGGCATATCTGGGAAGGACGTCATATTACGGTTATTATAACACGGACATTCAGCAAATGTGTACTGTTGCAGGGGTGCATAAATTTTTCATGGGTAAGATTATGGGGTCAAGGGGCGAGCCGCCCCCGGCTCAGTGGGGGACTGGTCCCCTTGCGGGGGTAATGCTGTTGACTTAAGCACTCATGTTACGCATTGGAACATACACTTGAACAAGGTATAATGGGGTCAAGGGGACTGGTCCCCTTGCAGGGGGGTTTGAGGGGGGGCGGAGCCGCCCCCTCTTTATACACTGTGCGTAAGGTGAGTTAAGCATAAAGATGTCTGAACCACGATTTGAAGGATTAAGGGATTATCAGGATTATGTTAAGAAAGCTTCGTGCTTTTTTTTCCTGTAAATCCTTTAATCTGTGCAATCATGGTTCAGACAATCCCTTGTGCTTCCTTAAGTCAACAGCATTACCTTGCGGGGGAGGTCAAGGAGGGGCGCAGTAACGTCGCTGTGCGAGCGGAGTCGCCCTCTTTGCAGGGGTTAGGGGACGGAGTCCCCATTCTTTTCTTCTTCCGGTCAAATACGATTGCCCTGGGGACGGGAAGAATCGGTGCAATAGGGCGTGTTGCGTCCTTCAACCTTTTTTCTTTGCGCAAACACGTCAACTGGCGTCCAAATTCCCGCATTCCGTCAAAAAATTGACACCGGCCAGGCCTTATAAGTGACGCCATTTACGCAAGAGCTTGACACACACACAGGTGGTCTGCACAGTCTCCGGGAAGCCCTGCAGTATCCCAATGATTATGCACTTTATTGGCAGTTGCCACAGCCCGGCAGGCTTGCCATAGACCCGCCCCGGGGCATCCCCGAATGCAGCTATTCCTATGTGGTACGGATTTTGCAAAATATAATGTAACGTCTGTAAAGTCATCTTTTTAAGATGGCTCTGCAAAACAAAAGACGAAGACTGGATGTACAAAGAGGCGTTTTGAGATGATTGGATTATTTGGCAAAAAGAACGAATCCGCGGGAGAGATAACCATGAAGAAGCTCTTTGAGGCAAAAGGTAAAGGCAAACCGGCACCGCGCAAAGAGGAAACCAAAAACGATATTGCCATACTGGAACACACCGCTAATGTCATCTTTAAGAAACTCGAAAAGCAAATAGAGATACTCGAGGCCATAGAGGCCTCCGTTGATGCCAAGCTGGCGAACTTTGAACGGCTGCTACACATGGCAGACTCGGTTAATCACCCCCAGGGGGCTGTCAACAGACAACACGAGGTCATGGCCCTGACATACAGGGGTCTGGATATGGACGAGATCGCTGACGTGCTGGGAATGCAGAGGGGGGAGGTTGAGTTGATCCTCAATCTCAACAAATAGCCCTCATGCCGAATCCATCGTCAATATTTTATTAGGGCATCCAACTTGCGAAAATAATACGAAGGAGCAATTGAGATTATGTATAAAGGTATTTATATAGCCGCATCCGGGGCAATGATGAAGCAGCGTCACATGGAGACGGTGTCAAACAACCTTGCAAATGCCGCCACGTATGGATATAAAGAGGACGGTGTAACCTTCAGGGAGTACCTGATGTCCGAATTCAATGAATCCGGCGAGGCGGAGCAGGCAAAGGTTGGCATTGGCAGTCGTTCAGGGGATGGCAGGATTATGACACACATCTCCGACACCTATACCGATCACACAAGCGGTGGCATGATCAACACCAACAACCCCCTGGACCTCGCAATTGACGGCCCCGGGTTCTTCGCCCTTGAGGGCGACAAGTATACGAGGGCAGGTAATTTCAAGCTGGACTCCGAGGGCTTTATCACGACCGGCAAGGGAGTCCGGGTGCTTGGCGGCGGGGGGGCTATACAGGTAGCTAACGGTAAGTTGGATATAAGCGCATCGGGCGATGTTGCCGTTGACGGCACGATAATAGACAAGATCAGAGTGGTGGGGTTCTCCGACAAGGCCAAGCTGAAAAAGGAAGGAGACACCAACTATTCCTCCGATGAGCCGGCCGTTGAGTCAACGTCGGGCGTAAAGCAGGGGGTTCTGGAGGCCTCAAACGTAAATGTAGTACAGGAGATGGTAGACATGATCAACCTTCACAGGGAGTACGAGTCAAATCAAAAGATGGTGCACACCTTTGATGAGGCCGCCTCAAAAGTCGTAAATGAGATGGCGAGGGTGTAGGGCCTTCTCCCCTGACCCCCTCCCATAAAGTGAGGGGGGATAATTATGATTAAAAAAAATTTTAAGGAGGAATAAATAGATGTTAAGGTCTTTGTTTATAGCTGCAACGGGAATGAATGCTCAGAAGTTGAGTATAGATGTGGTATCTAACAACCTTGCCAATGTCTCTACATATGGCTTCAAGCAGGGCAGGGCGGAGTTCCAGGACCTCATGTATCAGGCGATGAAGTCCCCCGGCGGACCAACCGCGGAGGGGACCAAGTCCCCAACCGGTGAACAGGTAGGTCTTGGCGTAAGACCGGGCTCTATTGGCAAGATATTTAAGCAGGGCGACTTTGTCAACACCAACAACGAACTGGATGTGGCTATAGAGGGCGAGGGATTTTTCCAGATTACCATGCCCGATGGTACGATTGCCTATTCACGTTCCGGGGCGTTTAAGCTCGACAGCGAAGGCAAGATCGTAAACGACGAGGGTTATGCCCTGGAACCGGAACTCACCGTCCCGCAGGACACCACCTCTGTCACCATCGGGGCCGATGGTGTGGTCAAGGTCCAGCAGAACAACCAGATAACCCTGACGGAGCTTGGACAGATAGAGCTGGCGAGGTTTGTAAATCCTGCCGGTCTCAGGGCGTTGGGTAAGAATCTCTACCAGGAGACTGAGGCATCCGGCACTGCAGTGGTCTCAGCCCCGGGCCTGCAAGGCTTTGGTTCCCTTGCACAGGGATTCCTCGAGACCAGTAACGTCAGCGTAGTGGATGAGATGGTCAACATGATAGTCAGTCAGAGGGCATACGAAATCAACTCCAAGGCCGTTCAAACCTCCGACGAGATGCTCCAGTTGGCAAACAACATGAAACGGTAACGGGATTTAAATAGCCGCAGACAAGAGGTAATATATAATAATGGTAGCCTTAGTTCTAACGACATTGTTAAGCAGTTGGTCTGCCCAGGGCGTTGTCACCGACTACATCAAGGACAACTACCCGTGGTCGGATGTGAAGGTGCAGTCGGTAAACGAACCCGTTGCCCTGCCCGCCGCCGCCCCCAATGAGATCGTGCTGCTCAACGGCAAGGTACCGGGAAGGGCAACCTTCCAGTTGAGATTCCCCTCGGGCGAGACCGTAAGTTACGCGGCAGACGTCGATGCCTACGACTGGGTAGTAAATGCACGCAGGGCACTAAAAAAGGGCGACATAATCAGCGAGGGAGATGTCTACAGGGAACGGGTAAACATCAAGAGGATACCCGTTGGTGCCGTAACGGAGGAAGATTCATGTATAGGTCGGACCCTCAACCGTTCAGTCCCCGTCAACCGCATCATAACCGAGCGAGTCATGGAGGATGCTCACGCCATAAAGAGGGGACAGGAAGTGATTATGCTGTATGAACACGACAACGTGCGGATTACGGCAAAGGGCATAGCCAGAGACAACGGCAACGTTGGAAAATCAATCAAGATTGAGAATCCGTCGTCAAAAAAGACAGTCGTTGGTACGGTTATTGATAATCATACCATAAGAGTGGAGAGATGAAATGACAAAGTTCAAGGAAATAACATCGTTGACGGCCTGGTTATTAGCGGGGTTTGCGGTAATGTTGGCAAGCGGTTGTTCAACGCCGTCCAGCAAGTTGCCGTCATCCCCGCCGTCCTACGTATACGCCCCGGCAACCGCCAAGGACCCCCAACAACCCGGGTCGCTCTACAGTGAGTCGGCAAGCCTCTACGAGGACAAACGCGCCAGAAGGGTAAACGACCTGGTGACGATAAAGATCGTCGAAAACATCAAGGCCAACACCAAGGAAGAGACCACGGCGGATAAAGAGTCCAGTTACAACTCCGCGCTGTCGAACTTCTTTAACGTGACCTCCAAGACCGCCGGACTCGTAAATGGCACTGCAACCAGCCCCCAACTGGCAACCAGCAACAAGGACAAGTTCAGCGGCAAGGGTGAGGTAAAACAGGAAGGCAGCTTCCTTGGCTCCATCACGGCCAGGGTCATGGATGTGCAACCCAACGGCAATCTCATCATAGACTCACGCAAGGAGATCACAATTAACTACGAAAAACAGATACTCGTCCTGCAGGGGATCATCAGGCCGGACGACGTGGACGCCACCAACATGGTGATGAGTCAAAAGGTGGCCGATGTCAGGCTGTACCTGGTGGGTGACGGCCTCTTACAGGAACTCCAGACACCCGGATGGTTGGGCAGACTATTTGGACAGGCAAGGCCATTCTAATGGATAAGTCAACCAGGATAGGGATCAGATGTATAGGGATCAAGGCAGGTGCCCTTGCCATATTGATAGCAATGGTTCTGCTGCCAATATCACAGTTGTATGCCGAGCGCCTCAAGGACGTGGCAAGCGTCAGGGGGATAAGGGACAATCAACTGGTGGGCTATGGTCTTGTCGTCGGACTCACCGGGACGGGTGACAAGAAGGGGGCAATGCTCATTAGTCTGACCAATATGCTGTTCAAGATGGGCATAACAATAGAGCAAAAGGATGTGGTATCCAAGAACGTGGCTGCCGTGATGGTAACGGCCAAGCTGCCGCCGTTTCCCAAGGTTGGCAGGAGAATAGACGCCACGGTGTCGGCCATAGGGGATTGCAAGTCGCTCCAGGGCGGGGTGTTACTGATGACCCCGCTTAAGGGACCCGATGGTAAGGTCTATGCCCTCGCCCAGGGCGGAGTGTCCATAGGAGGGTTTTCGGCAGGTCGTGGCGGGGCATCGGTGCAGAAGAACTTTCCCACGGTGGGTAATGTCCCTGAGGGGGCAACGATAGAAAAGGAGTTTGGTTACGACCTGGCAAATGCCGAAGACCTGACAATAGTGCTGAACAAGACGGACTTTACGACGGCCTCAAACGTGAAAAATGCCATCAATAAACACCTCAAGGGTGATTACGCAAAGACGCTTGACCCCTCATCGGTGAAGGTAACGGTGCCGGAACAGTACAAGGGGGATGTCGTGACCCTGGTCAATGACCTTGAGGCCGTTGATGTGAGCATAGACGTCCCGGCAAAGGTGATCATAAACGAGCGCACAGGTACGGTGGTAATTGGTGAAAACGTCAGGCTGTTGCCTGTTGCCATAGCCCACGGGGACCTGACCATAGAGATAACGGAGGCCACACCCACAGATGTAGCGTTGCAGGCCATGGGAGGACAGTCCGTGCAACCCGGTGTCAGCGTAAAGGAAAATACCAAGGTATCGTTGACCAGGATTTCCGGTACAAACCTTGGAGATATCGTATCGGGCTTAAACAAGCTGGGTGTTTCACCCAGGGACCTGATAGCGATAATGCAGGCAATAAAGGCGGCAGGTGCACTGTCGGCTGAACTAGAGATACTATAAGAGGATGGATTACTTATGAAGACGGTTAACGGACTATCGGCCAACCCCTTGACGGCCTTACGTAACATAAAAGGCAAGAAGGACCCCGAGGCAATAAAGGAGATCGCCCAAGAGATGGAAGCACTGTTTGCGGAACAGATGGTCAAGGCAATGAGGTCTGCCTGCGGTCCGGTGGTGGGTAAGGGGTTGGGTGCGCAGATGTACGTGAACCTTTTTGATACGGAAATATCAAGGCTTATGGCCCAACGCGGCCTCGGCCTACAGAATACCTTCGTAGAGCAACTTAGCAGGTTGAACGAGGAAAGTGGTTCAAAACAGAGATCGACTGTCAAGGATAAAGAGGGGGATGTCTCGCAGGAGAAAGACCTCTTAAAGAAATCCAGGACAAGTACCGATAGTAAGCTATAGAAAACAACTTTCCTTAAAGGAGGTATAGAGATGAAAATATACGGTAATAAACCACCGGAGGGCAAGGAGGCCATCAGCCCGACCAAGAAGATAGACAGGTCTGACGCCTATGGCGGCGGTACCGGTATGTCAAACGTGGAGAGGGTGTCAACGTCGGCCAAGGTCAACCTCTCACAGAGGGCAAAGGATTTTGAAGAAATACGGGGGAGAATAGATCAACTCCCCGAGCAGCGAACGGACAAGATAAAGATACTCAAGGAGTCCATCGAAAATGGTACCTACAGTATTGACTCAAAGGCCATAGCCGCCAAGATGCTACAAGAGATGATATGAAGACAACGGATGCTTTAAAGAAGATACTCAATGAGCAGGTCCTTGGTTACAAGGCGTTGTTTGAGCTCTTGCAAGTAGAGCGGCAGTCTCTGGTTGAGTTTAACGAGCAGAGTGTGGAAAGACTCTCGAAGGAGAAAGATACCCTCGTGCTAAAGCTCAGACTGCTGGAAGACGAAAGGGTCAGGCTTATGAGGAAATATTCTTTGGAGGCATCAAAAGAGGCAAAGACCAGGCAGGCACAATCAGGTGCCGTTGATGGCAACAATCAACCGGTTTACGTAAACGTCAAAGCCGACATAAGCCTTAAAGAGCTGGCAGAGATAACCGGTGATAACGTATTCCTTGATATCCGATCAAAGCTGAGATCGCTGCTCCAAGGTATTGAAGAATTAAACGACTACAACAAGATTCTGATAGAACGTTCGATAAACTATCTGAAGAATAACCTGAACTTTCTTAAGACCTTGGGTATTAACCCAAATATTGCAAGAAAGGGGTTCTTCATTACAAAGGAGGCTTAAATGTCAGTAACAGCTTTGTTTGACATAGCGAGGTCGGCAATAATGACAACCAGGACGGGCCTGGAGGTTACCGCCAACAACATAGCAAACGTCAATACCCCGGATTACAGTAGGCAGGATGCAATTCTACAAATATCATCCCCGTTGATGACACATGTTGGGGAGCTCGGCAGGGGCGTGGATGTCGCCGATATCAAGAGACGATATGACAAGTTCATAGAGACACAGTTGACTTATGAGAAGTCCAACATGGGCAGGAGTGCGATGCTTGATGACACGTACTCAAAATTAGAGGATGCACTTAATGAACAAACCGGTGTCGGTCTTGGCACCGTAATCACCGACCTCTTTAATGCCTGGCAGGAGATAGCAACAAATCCGGGCGCCTCGGCCCAGAGAAACCTTTTGTTGACAAAGGCAACCGAGCTTATAGACAAGGCCAAGGAGATCGAAAAGAGACTGACCGATCTGGCCGCATCTGTGGATAAGGAGATACCATCGGTTGTTGACAATATCAATAAATTAGCTGATACCATTGCAACGCTGAACCTTAAGATAGCCGAGTCGGAGGCCGGCTCAACCCATGAGGCAAACAACCTGCGCGACCTGAGAACAGGTGCCTTGAAGGAACTCGCCGAACTGGTCAAATTCGATAGCTTTGAAGATGAGTTTGGCCGAGTCAACGTGATCGTGGGACAGAGAAACCTCGTCAGCGGCAACATCGTCCACCCCATGCAGGGCACCAAGACGACAGAGGGCAAGTTCAAGCTCTCCGTTGGCGGTATCGATGTCACAGACAAGGTGACTAATGGCAGGTTAGGCGCGTTGCTTGAACTAAAGAACTCCGACCAGAGCGGTATACCCTTTGCCATTTCAAACATGAGGAGGATTGTCGGTTCTATCACAAACGAAGTAAATATTATACAGTCTACGGGCTTTGGACTAAACTCCACCCAGTCCGATTTCACCCTGACCAATAATACCCCCGCGTCAACCACCACGGGCGCTATCTCTTCAATGAGTATAACGAACTTTGCCAACTTTGTCCCCGGAGACTATCAGATCAAGTTTTCGGCAAGCGGGACATATGACGTCTACAGAAACGGACAGTTGTCAAGCAGCGGCAATACCTACAGCGGTTCAACAATAAACGTAAATGGCATGGATATAAATTTTTCAACAGCCCCGGCAGCCAACGACACCTTCTATGTCTCAGCCAAAGGACAGGACCTGTTTAACTCCTACTCACCAACCGTCGTCAATTTCAATAGCACGACAGTTACCGACGTCAGTGCGACGATTTTTGACAGAGGCTCGCTTACCTACAAGGAGTATGAGATAAGGTTCACGGGTGCAAACACATACGACCTCTATGATATAAAGGACAAGACCACCGTCAGCGGCACCCTCACGGCAGCCAATACGTTGACCGTGGACGGTATACAGGTGGCGTTTTCTGCAACCCCGCAGTCCGGTGATGTCTTTAAGCTCTCTCCGATAGAGCTGGCCATTAAAAACAGCGGCGTTGCCATCACCGATATAGAAAAGGTCGCGGCGGCATCGGGCTCACCGGGCTTACCCGGAGACAACAGAAATGCCCTGGTGGCTGTGCAATTGGCCGAGTTCAAACACGCCTCCACTTCGTCCCTTAAAAACAGTACGTTCAGCGATTTCTACTCCGCCTTTGTTGTCACCGCGGGGGGGTTTAGCAGGGCAGCCAAGGATAATAATACCTTTGAAGCAAACATGTTCAACGAGCTTACACAACGACGCGACTCGGTATCAGCCGTATCTCTGGATGAAGAAGCCATGAATATCATCCGCTTCCAAAAGGGCTTTGAGGCCGCCGCAAGGCTTGTAAGCGTAACCGATGAGATGCTCAAGGTGTTGGTGAACCTATGAGAGTCTCCACGTTTATGATATATGACCGCACCAAGCAGAGCTTTCATGGCAACTTTGCCAAGCTGTACGAAGTGCAAAGAAAGCTGGCATCAGGGCTTAAAATAAATAAACCCTCCGACGACACAATCGGTATGCAGAAGGTGCTCGATTACAGACTCACGCTCAACCACAACGAACAATACCGAAAGAACATGGACGATGCACGCTCCTTCCTGGAGGCAACGGACTCGGCCCTTGAGGCAGTGACTGATAACATCCAGCGTATGCACGAACTGCTGGTGGATGCCTCAAACGGCTCACGAGGCCCCGTTGACAGAGAAGACATATCAAAAGAGATAACCGTCCTCAAAGAGGCCCTCTATAACCTCTCAAACAGCAAGTTCAGAGACAGGTATCTGTTCTCGGGCTTTAACGCCTACACGTCCAGTTATGCCACCAACGTCGGCGGCTCCTACACCTACCTTGGTGATGCCAACAAGATCAACATTGATATAAGCCTTACCGGTCGGGTAACCGAAAATATCACCGGCACGGAGGCCTTTGCCATGTCCCTGGCACGCTCGGAGTCCATGCGCGTGGATACCGGTAACTTTGCACACATCTCCTCTATAGCCAGCAGCGCGCAAATCACAATCGTCTTTAGCACCTCAAGCAACCCCTCGGTTGCCGGCTATGACCAGGTGAGCTTTACCAATTACATAGACATGGCCAAAGAGGTTGAAATCGCCCTCACTACCAATAACATCGAAAGGATATCGGCACTGCAAAAGTGTGTCTTCTTCGCCCTGGACAAGACAACAACCGTGCGCTCAACCGTCGGGGCAAGGTTAAACTATATAGACTCAACCCGACATGGCAACGAAGACTCCTCCATTGGGGTTGAAGAGGTAAAGTCCAACGTCGAGGATGCCGATATGGCTGAGGTCATGAGTGATATCTCAAAGACGGAGGTGGCCCTGCAGGCCCTGAGACAGACGTCGGCTCAGATATTATCGCAGTCGCTGCTAGACTTTATAAAATAGATTGACCACCGCAGAGAAAAAGATATCCTCTTTAAAAGGCATGGTAAGATTATTTTTACGGTCTAAAGGCATGGATTCCCGCTTGCGCGGGAATGACAAGAATTTAGCAAACCTGATTTATCTTGGTATAGTTGCCAGGAAATATAAAGAAGATACGGAAAAAGTTCTGTACTTATTTAATGTATTGTTTTATACTAACTATAGGCTGAATTTATTTCTGCTCATAGTATGTTGTATTGCTTAAGAAAAAGAATTGTGCTTTAAAAGGAGGGCAAGATGCTCGTATTGA
>JADGAE010000039.1 GCA_015232165.1 Nitrospirota bacterium | reverse complement strand
GGACTGGTCCCCTTGCGGGGGAGGTCAAGGAGGGGGCGGAGCCGCCCTCCTTGCAGGGGTTTAGGGGACGGAGTCCCCTTCTACTGGGGTTAGGGGCAAAGCCCCCTTCTTTTAAGGTTGGAGTTTGAATTAATGATACAAGGATGAATGATGGCAGAGATGGAAATAGTACCGGTATCTCTTGGCAGCAGGAGTTACGACATAGCAATAGGCCACGGTATCCTTGATGCCGTCGGACAGCGACTTAAAGATTGCGGGTTTGGCAAGACCCTGGCACTAGTCAGCAATCCGACCGTGTTTAACCTCTACGGGGAGAGGGTTCTGGCCTCGGTGAGGGAGGCAGGGTTTAAGTGCTCCTGCGTGTTGCTCCCCGATGGCGAGGAGTACAAGGACCTCAACTGGGTCAACTATATTCTGTCGGAGGTACTGAAGGAGGGCCTTGATCGGAAGTCTGCCCTTATAGCCCTTGGTGGTGGTGTTATTGGCGATATCACGGGATTTGCCGCATCGGTCTACATGCGCGGCATTGGCTACGTCCAGATACCCACAACGCTTCTGGCCCAGGTTGACAGCTCCGTTGGCGGCAAGACGGGGGTCAATCACGCACTTGGAAAAAACATGATAGGCACCTTCTATCAGCCCCGCCTGGTATGGATCGACATAGAGACCTTGAGTACCCTGCCCTGGAAGCAACGCCTCTCCGGTCTTGCAGAGGTCATAAAGTACGGGGTCATCTGGGATGCAGACTTCTTCCAGTACCTGATGACAAGGTCCGATGAACTACTGTCCTTTATCCCCGACAACCTTGTCTATATAATCAAGCGGTCATGTCAGATCAAGGCCGAGGTGGTCTCCGAGGACGAGACAGAGTCGGGCCTGCGCGCCATCCTCAACTACGGTCACACGGTCGGACATGCCATCGAGGCCATCACCGGATACAGGAGGTTTCTGCACGGAGAGGCTGTTGCCATCGGTATGTACGCCGCTGCCTGTCTTGCCGTGGAACTCGCAATCCTTGAACCACAAAAGTTGGTTCAATTTAAAAATATCCTTGAACTCTATCACCTGCCTTTCAGGGTCCCCTGCGATATAAATCACCGTCAACTTTTGGAGCTTATGTATCACGACAAAAAGGCCGTCTCCGGTGGACTGAGATTTGTGCTGCCTGCCGAAGTCGGCTCCGTCAAACTGGTCTCCGTCGATGATGAAGACAGTATCCTCCTGAGTCTCCAAAAAACACAGTAATAAAGCGAGGTTGACTCTTGTGCAATACACGGAAAGAAAGGAGGGCTTTGCCTATATGCCAGGGGCGGTTCGCCCTCTCCCTCAGACCTACCCTCCCACCTGTAATGTTATCACCCTACATTGTTCTTCAGGAACTCTTTTAGCTCATCAACCGTTTTTGACCTCCTGATCAACTCCTTAAACCTTGCCATCTTTTCGATAGATGTTACCTCCTTCACAAAAGCCATGAGAGCCAATCCATCAGCGCCATATTTTATATCCAGCATTCCCTCAATTCCCTCAAGTAAGCCTTCATGCTTACCCTCCAGTTTACCCTCCAGCTTACCCTCCAGCTTACCCTCCAGCTTACCCTCCAGATAAAGTTTATCATTTGTTACATCAATTAATACAGGCATGTTCTTTACCTCCTTTTCTGTTTTGTCGGCTAAACCTCTAAGCCTTGATAAGATCAATAACTTCCTCAGGTATGAGTCTTGTTCATTTAATGACATAGGATATGCCCCTGCGATAATTTCTTTTATCGTACCATCGGTGTCTTCCGTCCTACACAGTATAGACAATAGTCTATCTATAGGGTCATCGCTCTCCAGGAGTTCAATGCTATTTATCTCTCTGATATCCATTGAACGATACTTAAACTGTAAACACTCAAGGTCAAGCCCCTTACCCATTTTTAACTCCTTATCACCTACATATAGCAATAGCTGCCTGGGTACCTTTTTGTATATATGGTATATCATGCAGAAGTAGTGGTGCATCCTCCAGTCCATGTCGCTGTCATTATGGGATTGCAACTCTATGTGCAACAAGGAACCATCCGGAAGCTCAATCAGCAGGTCTGGCTGTCTGTATTCCACGAAAGGTAACTGGACATCAAGGAACTTTGCAAATTCAAAACCTGTGAGTATCTTAAAAAAACGCTTAGGCAGTTCCTTCAATATGGACTTTAACGTAATATCATAATACTGTGCCATTGTACCTCCCGTGTCTTAAGCTGATAAATGCCCGTGATTTATTATAACTATACGGTGGCGCTTTTTTCTAATTAAGGTAGTAAAAAAAAAGTTGGTCTGTAAAGATAGCAGGGTCTATATCTCCTTTAATAGTAAAGAGTCCTACCTTATACGTATAACCCAATCGGTAGGGATTCGCCAAAGACGGCCTTTTCCTCTTCCCAGTCGATGGGGACGACCTCGTTGAGCGGCTGGATGTAGCGCTGTGCCCACTCGTAGACACCGAGGCGTTGTACAACCTCCTGTCGCAAGGAGTCATCCACGTCTCTGACCCTGTCACCGGTCTTCCTGATCAACTGCGTCAGCAGATTGGCAAATTCGTGGGGTTTCGGCCAATCAACAACCATGACCTGGCGCACCCACCTCTGTACCACCTCCTTTGGCACTACCACGTTGATAGGGCCATGAAAGGGCTGCCGCGCACCAACTCTAGACAACGACCAGCAGTACCGTGCGTTGCTCTTGTCTTTCCTGATAAGCTCACATAGCTGGTCGCCCAACTCCACCTTGACCTGCACGGAGAGGTGTTCCAGGCTTGCGACAAGCATCCACAGCTCAACCAGCTCCGCCCCCTGCAGACGTGCAACCTCCTTTTTCTTGCGCGATTGAAGTATAGAGGGCGCTATCTTCTTAAACAGCATGTCCTGATGCAACCCAGAAAGCCCACCCGCAACACGCCTCCACAGTATCCACCACTCCAAACGACACTGTCCGTCACGTACAAACCTGATGCCTTCGGCGTATATCTTCCAAAGCTCCCTGATACGATGCTCATCAACCGGATGACCAAAGCCGGGCCGCAACAGAAACCCTGCGAGATTCAACCACCGTGCCTCATACCGCGGGGTTGCCAACCTGCGATGTCGCAACTCTATCAGGACATCCCACAGCGTCCGTATGGTCAACAGGGGCCACATTGTCCTGTCCAGGGCGAGGGTCTGCTCCAGCTTTTTGGTGATGTTGTCCGGGGTGACGTTCGTGTCGTCGGAGTCGAAGGCCTTTCGTATGAGGTTGGCGGCCTCCTGTATGTTCGTCTCATCGATGGTGCGGTCAATCACAGTGGCATCCTTTGGGGCATCCGCGGGGGCATCCTCTGTGGCCCCGCGCAGTTGAAAGGCCAGCTTCCACCTGTGGGTCGTGCTCTTAGACTCGCAATAGACATCCAGGGTGCCGTACTCGTTTAACCGGACAAACAAGGATACCGGAATCTTGGTTACTCCGGTCTTTTTGCCAAAATACAGGACCGTCTTTATCGCAGGCAACTCGACGAAGGCATCGCGCTCATCAACGATCAGGTCGCCCACCTTGTCTCCAACCCTGAAACTGGAGCAGTACAGCGAAAAGCTCACGGGATTATTGGCCAGCACCTGGAATTCAGGCTGTGCAATGTGCAATTGCTGACCCTCCTCCAGCCCCTTGGGGGCAACGCAGACGACGGTGATGGGGTCTGTGAATTGACTGTGGGGGCCTTCCGTGCCTTTGGTCTTACGTGCAGGCTCCACCGCAATGTAGTAGGCCTTGCCAGTTCCCCCGCTGATCCTCATGCCAACGCCCCTGAGCACCTGCCCATAGTAGGCCGCACCCAGCGCAACGGCATGATCAAGCCGGTCGTTGTCCAGTACCTGCAACGACCAGTCCTCCCCCGCCGCAAACCAATGATGCAGCGCCTCCGTTACGGCAGAACGTATCAGGGCAGACTTAAACACTCCGCCGTTAAAGAGCAACACGTCAGGGCGCACGATACTCAGTCCGCTTTGTGGGTCAACCACTCTTGGCAGATGCGGGTTTATAGCGTGTCTCCTGAGAAACAGGGAAAGATGCGTTGTTATAGTCGGGTCCGATACATAGGGCAGACCAAGCTCCTGAAATCCGGATGTTCTGCCCTTTGCCGGCTCTTGTCCAATTGGCGTCTTCTTAAAAAAGCCATCTAATATTATTTTAGAGACCTCAGCCCTTGTCAAAACACCCTTCATTGCCCCGGCGATGACTGAGCGCCCACTGCCAAGGATCGACAACTCCACGGAATCTTTGGCTCCATCACCCAGCAGCTCTTCCTTGGCACTGCGGCACTGATGAGACAGGCTCACCCACTGGTTGAAGTCTAGCTTGCCCTTATTGGTCAGGAGCTTGATCTCCACTTCTTTGGCAATAGCCAGGTCCATGTTGTCGCCACCTAACAGTAGGTGGTCCCCCACGGCAACCCTCTGAAATGCGAGCTTATCCGCATGTTCTGTCACGGCGATGAGGTTGAAATCGGTCGTCCCCCCTCCAATGTCAAAGACGAGCACGAGCTTGTCCCCGCCCAACAGTGTTGACCTGGCTCCGGCCTGATGTGCGGCTATCCACCAATAAAAGGCAGCCTGCGGTTCCTCGAGCATCGTGAAGGACTTAAGCCCCGCCATCACGGCGGCCTCCGATGTCAGTTCCCTGGCCGGTTCGTCAAAGGAGGCCGGGATAGTCAGTACGATCTGTTGATTCTCCAGAGAGTTGTTGTTACCTGTGGCAAACTCATGATTCCAGGCGTCCTTTATATGCCCCAGGTACATGGCGGATGCCTCAACTGGTGAGACCTTGCCCGATACCGTATCCCTTCCCCAGGGCAGGATCGGTGCCCTGCGTTGCACGCGATTGTGACACAACCAGGACTTGGCCGAGGAGACCAGGTTGGCCGGTATTTTGGCACCCCTTTCCCTGGCAATCTGCCCAACAATGCAGGCGGTCTTATCGCCGTTGTCAGCCGTTGTCCCCGATTTTGCCGGCGGGGAGGTCGTCCAGGGCAGGCTGTAGTCATCGGCCTGAAGTTCAAACTGCGTGGGCAGGTACAGGTAGGATGGCAGGGTGTGCAAAGCCTTCACATGTGCCGTATCAACCAACTGGGGGATGTAGAAGGTCCGTATCTCCGAGGGTGAATCCCCCGCCGTGTCTATAAACGATACTGCCGAATTTGTAGTGCCAAGGTCTATGCCTATAATAAAACGTGATGTCTTCACTGTGGTATCAGGTGGCGGATTGGTCGCTGGTTCTTACGTTAAACTCGAGCTTCCACTTGTTTGTGCCCGTAGAATGTTTGCACCACAACTGAAGTGACCCCGTCTCCGTCAGGTAACTGTGCAGCTTAACGGGTATGACGGCCCCTTCAGTGCCATCGGCGGCGAGGGTGGTTTCAAACGGTGCCAGTTCCATCAATTGTTCCGTCTCCCACTCATCGAGTACATCTCCGGCAGCGTCCGTCTTTCGGGTGGTGGAGCTAAGGAACCTGAAGGTGGATTGTTCACCGACGACGAGGCCAAACTCCTGTCCTTCGATGACGATGTCCGTGCCCTCCTCCATCCCAAATGGGACGACACACACGGCTTTAATCGGCGGTGTCATACCCGGGACGGCCGGCATGGCAGTCTCTATGCCCACATAGTATGACCTGCCCGCCCCCGCACGGACCCTGATCCCCTTGCCCCTGCGAGTAAACCCGTAGTAGGTTGCCCCCAGTGCCACCGCTATGTCGGGGTCGTTGCCTGAAAGCACCTCCACGGCTCCGGAACCCTCAGCCTGCAGCCACCGGTTAAGTACATCCACGATGCGAAGACACAACCCCTGCGCCTTTGTCACGCCGCCGTTAAAGAGTATCTTGGTTGGATGTATAAAACTCCTTTCGTGTACGGGCTTGGCATGGGGCTTTTTGGCAGAGGTTGTTGTTTTTTGGGGGGATTCTTTTTTGTGATGCGTTGAGTCATCAATCTTTTGAACGTGCTGTCTGAGGAACCTGGACATGTGTTTTGTTACCGCAGTATCGGCCGCGTAATGGAGGCCGAGTTCCTTAAGCCCGGTGGCGCTGCGCTCTATAGGTAAATCGGAGATATTACATTGCGGAAAGAAGCCCTCCACGAGGGTCTGTTGTACCTCTTGGCGTTGGAGGGTTGTCTGTATGGTTCCGCCAACGACTGAGCGGCCACGGCCAAGTACCGCGATGGCAAGAGAGGACACATCGGGGTCGCTCAACATCTTTTCCTTGGCCTCCCTGACGCTCTGTATCAGGCCGAGCATCTGGTACTGGTCGAGGTTGACCCCCTGTTGGGCAAACCCCTTTTTAACGGCATAGGCCATAGCCAGGTCCATGTTATCACCGCCCAGCAGTATGTGATCGCCCACGGCTATGCGCTTTAACACGAGGTCTCCCTCCTCCTGTGCAACCTCAATGAGGCTGAAGTCGGTCGTTCCACCGCCTATGTCACAGACAAGGATGATGTCACCGACCTTTGTGTGCCTTCTCCAGTCATCCTTGCTTCTGTTGAGCCAGGCGTAGAATGCGGTCAGGGGTTCTTCCAGGAGTGTTATGTTGGTCAGCCCTGCGGAGTTGGCTGCCTGGACGGTCAGTTCACGTGCTACGGCATCAAAGGAGGCCGGCACGGTTATATAGACGTCCTGATTTTCCAGGGCGTATTGTGTGTTGTCTGCCGCCATTGTGAAGTTCCATGCCTGGCGGATGTGTTTCAGGAAGTAGGTTGATACCTCCAGTGGTGAGAGCTTCTTAACGGAGTCGGGTGCCGAGTATGGCAGGATGGCTGAGGTCCTGTCCACCGCCTGATTACACAACCAGGACTTCGCACTTGACACCAGCAGTGCAGGGGACTGCGCCCCGCGCTTTAGTGCGTACTTGCCTGCCACATAAGGCATGTTTTCAGCCCAGGGCAATTTGTAGTGTTTATCAGGGTCTTCACCACTTGGGGGGATAAACAAAAACGACGGTAGATACATAAGCCCCTCCACACAGCCCATGTCCGTTATTTGAGGGATTACAAACAGGATACTCTCCGTGTTTTTTTCGTTTTCGGTACCCTTTTTGGTATCATCCGTGTTGTTGTGTGTATCAATGTATGCAACTACACAGTTCGTTGTACCAAGGTCAATTCCTACAATATAACGTGCTTGTTCCATAATATTACCTCCCTGTAGTAAGTTACCCCCGGGGCACCCAATCTCTCACCTTGCCTCTGCTGCTGCCCGGTAAATCAACTATAGATGGACAAATATTTTGATTCTTTTATTAAAGTATCTCTATCTCAGCGGGCTCTATAACAGTGAGGTTTTGATTTTGCTCCGGCAGTCTGGTCCCTGCCAGTGTCCAGCCGCTATGTCTCAAGATTCCTTTAAACGGGGGTTGCCCGCTTGCATTACCGGTGATACGAATGGCTGAGGGGTCAAAGCCACTTTCCATGGTTATCTCACTCCCCTCTGATTCTTTCCGTATAGGTTCCAGGCTCAGGTACTCTGCCATGGCCTCCTTGCACTCCTTGTGTATGCTCCTGACGGCGTGTCCAACCTGACTGTCATCAAAGGCGCTGATGTCCTCCTGCAGGAAGTCGATCAACCGTCCCTTCTTCTGAAACATAGCAAGCACCTGTGCCACCTTTGCCGTGGTTTTCTCCGCCACTTTTTCCGCCACCATCGCATTTATTACCTCGGGATCAGGGGATTTCTCTACAACCCTTGTTTCGGCAACAACGGGATACTTCACCCTCCGTGCAGCATCCTCCGAGCGTTTCTTTGCCACCATCTGATCGTTGAGTTCCTTGACAATCCCACTCATGATGAGCTTGACCATCACGTAGAGCACAAGTGACAACACCACACCCAAGGCAATAAGCACCCCCGCCCTGGTAGATGCACTCAGACCACTCAACTGAGGAAGCACCACCGATAAAGCACCCATAGACCCGGTTATAAAACCAAATAATACGTACAGTACCTTCTTTAAATCTACCATCACTTTTTTTACCTCAGCCCTTATTTATAGTCTCAAACTTATACAATGTAACAAAACACTGCCATGCATGTCAAGAGGGTTAAAGTTTCTGCATGTAAGAAAAGCTAAAGAAGGAGGGCGGCTCCGCCCCTTTTTTTCTTCCTAATCTTTACCTGTTCTTGTCTTCATCCGGCGAGTCTTTTCATGACTTCCAGGAGGTTGTTTTGGTCGAAGCTGCTTTTGACGATGTATGCGTTTGCTCCAACTTCTATGCCTTTGCGTTTGTCCTCTTGGGACTCCATGCCTGTTACCAGGACGACCGGGACATCTGCATGACGCTTGTCGGCGCGTATTCTTTGAGTGAGTTCGAGGCCGTTAAGTCGCGGCATTGCAACGTCCGAAACGACCAGGTCGAAGGTCGCCTCTCTAAGTGCCGCAAGGGCATCTTCGCCATCCACCGTGGTCTTTACGTTGTATCCTGCCAACTCCAGGATGTTCTTCATGAGCATCCTGGCTGTGATGGAGTTTTCAACTACCAGGACGGAGGGTCTTTTGGGTTTACCAGCTTGGGTGGGCGGGTGGGTTACACCCCGACTATATGCTACGGTAGACCTCATAAGGTCTGAGACATTGAGAATCAGCGCCACCTTTCCTGTTGCCAGCACCGTGGCGGCCGCTATGTTTCTGACCCGTGAGAGCTGCCTGCCCAGGCCCTTGACCAGTATCTCGTCCTCCCCCTGCACACCGGTAATGACAAAGGCCATGTGTCGTGCCCCGGAGGTCAGGATAATTGCGTTGATACTGTTGCCGTCCTCCCGTTCTGTGTCAAGACCGAGGACATCGGCAAGCCTCACCAGGGAGACAAACCTGCCATCGACGTCAACGACCTCCTTACCTTCCACCGTGATGATGACCTCCCGCTTTACGCTGATGACCCTATGCACGCTTGCCGTTGGTACCGCAAAGACCTCCCTGCCCAACTCGATGATGGTCCCCCGAAAGGTGGCAAGCGTCATTGGTAATACCAGCCGAAACGTCGTTGACTCTCCGGCGGTCGATTCTATAGAGATGCTCCCGCCAAGCCCCTCTATCTTTTCCCTGACTATGGCCAGGCCAAGCCCTCGACCGGATAGATCGGTCACTACCGTGCTGGTGGAGAGGCCTGATTGCAGGATAAGCTGCATTGCCTCCGTGTCGCTCAACCCCGTGCACTGTTGATGAGATATCAGCCCCTGACTCAACGCTGCCGCCTTTACCCTGGCAACGTTGATACCGGAGCCGTCATCAGAAACCGTAAGTTCTATCTTGTTGCCGTCGTGCCGGGCAACGTCTATAACGACCTTGCCACGGGCAGGCTTGCCACGGGCGACACGGTCATCGGGCATCTCTACGCCGTGGTCAACGCAATTCCTCACGATATGCAGCAACGGGTCCTTTAGAGCCTGCAACAACCGCTTGTCTATTTCGATATCGCCGCCACGGATAATCAGGTCAACCTCCTTACCCTGCCGGCGGCATATGTCCCGTATGACCTTGGGCAATGACTCAAGTATCGATGACAGGGGAAACATGATCAGCCCTCTGGCCTCCTGCATCAGAGAATCTGCCAGAGACGTGATGCCGTAGTAGTCATCCTCTGCCAGGGTCTTCAGATACACGAGCCTATCCTGCACGGAGCTGAAAAACCGGTGATTCCACCGAAGAAACCTCACCATGTCAGCGGTGCCACCGTCGTCCGATTGTCCGGTTCCGATATCACGTGCAATCTTTTTGTAATGCGGCTGTACCCGCGACCATTGTTCCGTCCACGTCTGGAGCATGCCCTTGAGTTGCGCGATGAATGAGACGTGCTGTTTACCGGCAATCTTAACCGCAATCAGCTCCTCCGTCTGTAGTATCAGGGTATCCAGCTTTGACACGGGGATGCGTACCGTCTCCCCGGCATCACCGTCGGATTTGCTCACAGGGACTGGGACCTTCTTGCTCTGTTGCATTACGGGGGTTTTAACGGGCATCTGCTCTCCCTTGGTGGCTGCCATGAGCTGTTGGTTTATGTTGTCCAGGCGTGTGGGTTCAACCGATCTCGAATCAGGCTGGGTGTTTAGGGCCAGTTCGTTAATCAAGTCCGAGGCATCAAAGAGCAGGTCAAACAACCCCGGATGGAGGGTCACTTCCCCCCTCTTTAAGGCCGCAAACAGACTCTCAAGACACTGGCAGACTGCCACCGTGTCCTCAAGATTCACGGAACCGGCGGCACCCTTGAGGCTGTGCGCCTCCCTGTAGACCTTCTCTATGATCGGCAACTGTTGCGTCCTTTCCGGCAGCTTCTCCAGGGCAAGCAGCCCAGACGCTATCCCCGAGATATGCTCCCGCGCCTCAACGATGTAAGTGGCCAGGAGCTTTTTCAGAAACTCATCATCGTCATTGTAATCCATTTAGAATATTGACACACATCGCTCATTTACGGCAAGGGGGGAGTCCCCTTCTTTTCTTCTGTTGTTATAGCTACTTATACTCTTCTGCTTAACAAGCGTTTACCTCCTCTGCCAGAGGGAAGGCATACCGCGTATAATGATTACAACTTTGCAACAGACAGATCATTGCGCTGTAAGTATTCGACATGTCAGTAAGCCCTTCACGTTCTGTACCCTATCAGGTACTTGCCATATACACCTGTAAAGTTTAGTTTTACTTAAGCATAGCAATAAGGCTCGCTCTTACTTCGTCTACCGTATCAGACTTCTTTATAATGACCTTTAGTTGACTAAGTTTTTCTAAGGTACCAATATTCCTTATCATATCCATAAGCTCAAGACCGTTAGAGCCGTATTTAATCTCAAGAATCGCTTCTATACCCTCAAGCAAGCCCTCAGCTTTACCCTTTATCTCACCTTCTATTAATCCCTCAC
>JADGAE010000038.1 GCA_015232165.1 Nitrospirota bacterium | reverse complement strand
AAAGGACGGCCATTCTGATGGCGAGTCCGTTTAAGACCTGGTCATAGATGACGGAGTGTTCGCTGTCTGCAACGTCTGAGGCTATCTCCACGCCGCGGTTCATTGGTCCGGGGTGCATAACGATGGCATCCGGGGCGGCGGCGGTCATTGTCTTGCGCGTCAGGCCCCAGAACCTGAAATACTCCTCCGTGGTAGAGAAAAACCCGCCGCCTTGTCTCTCCTTCTGGATCCTCAATACCATGATGACGTCAACGCCCTTGAGTCCTGTGTTGAGGTCGCCGTAGGTCTCAACCCCCTGGCCTTCTATCCCCTTGGGTAAGAACGTGGCTGGGGCAATAAGTCTGACCTTTGCCCCTAGTCTGGTCAGGCAGTAGATGTTGGACTTGGCAACCCTGCTATGAAAGATGTCACCAACAATGGCGATCTTAAGACCTTTGATGGTGCCCTTTTTCTCGATGATCGTGAATGCATCCAGGAGCGCCTGTGTTGGGTGTTCGTTGATGCCGTCCCCGGCGTTTATGATCGACGCCCTTGCAAATTGTGACACCATATATGGCACCCCGCTGCACTGGTGTCGTATGATTATGAAGTCAACACCATAGGCCTCTATCGTCCTGATGGTGTCAAAGAGGCTCTCCCCCTTGACCACGCTGCTGGTTGGGACGGTGAAGTTTACGACGTCGGTACTGAGTCGTTTTTGTGCCAGTTCAAAGGAGGTCTTGGTTCGGGTGGAGGGTTCAAAGAAGAGGTTTACGGCCGTCTTTCCCCTGAGCGTGGGGACTTTCTTGATGTCGCGCCCCAGGACTTCTTTAAAAGAGAGCGCCGTATTTATAATCAGCTCTATATCCTCCGTTAAAGTATCCCGGATAGATACGAGGTGTTTATTCATAATCCCCGCTGAATACAACCCAGCCTATTCCGATACTGTTAATGAGCTTCTTATTCATCGCTACTGTTACTAAGGATAACATGTCCCACAGATATTTGACAACCCTTTGAAGAAATTAAAGAAGGGGGCGGAGCCGCCCCTTTTTTTCTTGCCTTAAAGTATAGTTACCATGAAATATAAAGAGGATACGTTTATTCGTTAAACCAATTGTAAGGCAGGCCTTGGGTCGCATAGCCTGAGTCGCTCCCCTCCCCACCCCAGACGTAGACGTCCCCGGAAGACGTGTCCTGCCAAAGGGTGTCGATGGGCATATTAGAACCGTCTTGTCGTGTTGTTGGTTGGCTTGCATTGCCGTGAAAGTTTCCAGTACCTATCATCTTCCAGTTGCGTGGGACATTCCTTGCCATAAAGCTGCCCGACAAGACCTCGCCATCACCGCCCATGTTCCAGGTGTAGAAGTCGCCGCTGGTGGTATCGTTCCAGATGATATCGCTGTAGCCGTCACCATTGATATCCCCAACCCCTCCGATCTGCCAGTTTGTACCCGCAGTTGCCGGGCTGCTTATGTCGGAAATGGAGGCGCCGTTCATCTGCCATATGACTACCTCGCCGGAGTCAACGTTACGCCAGATGATATCACTCCTGTGATGGTTGTTGAAGGTGCCAATACCCTGTACCTGCCAGTTGGAGTCTACACTTGCGACACTCTGATAAGAACCTACGTTTGTTCCGTCCATTGTCCAGACAGCCACTTCTCCCGTTTGACCATTGCCCCATAGGATATCGGTCATACCATCCCCGTTGAAATCTCCAAGACCACCTATCTGCCAGTTGGGGTCAATTACCATTGGGGCGTTCCTGGTACCAACATTAGAAGACTCTCTTGATTTCATGGCGCCCACGGGTGCAACGCCTTGCTTGTTGGCAATCGAGGTGCCGTTCATCAGCCAGATGACCACCTCGCCCGTCTTGATATGGCGCCAGAGTATGTCAGCCTTGCCGTCCTTGTTGAAGTCGCCGATGCCCTGTATCTGCCAGTTGAAGTCCAGGATACCAAGGCTTGCGGAGGATGCGAGCTTATGGCCGTCCATCAGCCAGATGACTATCTCCCCCGTTGCGGCATTGCGCCACAGGACGTCTCTCTTACCGTCCCCGTTGAAATCGCCGTTGAACACGACCCTGGTAAATGTCCGTGTAAACAGGTCGGAGCCGACGCTGCATCCGGTGCTGTTGCAGGCCTTCATCGTATAGACGTAGGTCTGGCCGGTGTTCTGCCCCTTCTGGTAGAAGTCGTCCCTTACGGAGTAGATACCGCCTCTGTAGTTTGTAATGGTTACGGCCTTGTCGTTGTCGTAGTAGAGGACGTAGTAGGTTGCGTCAGCAGCAACGTCCCAACTGAGACTTAGACCTCCGGTTGCGTGGAAGGCCTTGAGACCCTTGGGTGCTGAGGGAATTGGAGGGGGCGTGCCGTTTATAGCAAACTTCTGGATGCGGTTGTTAAAGTGATCCACCACATAGACGTTACCGGATGAATCAACTGCCACACCCGAAGGAGCTATAAACTGCCCATTTTTGGTACCTCTTTTGCCCCATTTGGTGATAAATTGCCCACTTGAACTAAACTTCTGAATACGATTGTTATCCCCGTCAGCAGCATAGACATTACCGGATGAATCAACTGCTACACCATGTATGTATCTAAATTGTCCATCACCTTTACCGTAACTACCCCACTTCGTGATAAATTGTCCGCTTGAGCTAAACATCTGAATTCTATTGTTACCAGTATCCGCAACATAGACGTTACCGGATGAATCAACTGCCACGCCAAGGGGTAACCTGAATTGTCCATCACCTTTACCGGAGCTACCCAATTTGGTTATGAATTGCCCGTTTGAGTTAAATTTCTGGATGCGATAGTTATTTGCATCAACTACATAAACGTTATCTGATGTATCAACTGCTATGCTAGAGGGTATATCGAATTGGCCATCATCGCCACCGTAACTGCCCCATTTAGTGATGAATTGTCCGTCTGAGCTAAACTTCTGAATCCGACTGTTCCCTGTATCAGCAACATAAACATTTCCGTGTACATCAGTTGATATACCCCATGGTTTATAGAATTGCCCGTTACCATCACCAAAGCTACCCCATTTTGTGATATACCTACCGTTTGAGTCAAACTTCTGGACTCTATTATTGAAGGCATCGGCAACATAGACGTTATCAGATGTATCAAGAGCTACAAGCAATGGAGATGCTAATTGTCCATCGCCGTCGTCCTCCAGGCCTACTTTTAGTAGAAAATTCCCGTTTGAGTTAAATACTTGTACATGGGAGTCAAGAATACTAGCCACATAAATGTTACCGGATGAATCAGCCGCTATGCCCTCTGGGCCTGCAAATAGCCTAATGTCCCATTTAGCAATGAATTGCCCGTTTGAGTCAAACTTCTGGATACTATCGTTATCCCATCCGGCTACATAAACGTTACCGGATGAATCAACTGTTATGGCAGTAGGGGTATCGAATTGTCCATCACCACCAAATGTAGCAATGAATTGCCCGCCTGAGCTAAACTTCTGAATCCGACTGTTCCCTGTATCAACAACATAGACGTTACCGGATGAATCAACTGCTACGTCTTGGGGAGTATCGAAATAGCCATAGCCAATACCATAGCTGCCCCATGTAGTAATGAATTGCCCGTTTGAGTCAAACTTCTGGATGCGATTGTTATTGTAATCAGCAACATAAACGTTATCGGATGAATCAACTGTTATACCCCAGGGACCATTGAACTGCCCGTTAGCGCTGCCGTAGCTGCCCCATGTGGTAATGAATTGACCGTTTGAGTCAAACTTTTGGATGCGATCATTACCTGCCTCAGTGACATAGACGTTACCGTATGAGTCAACTGCTACGCCAAGGGGTTCATCGAAATAGCCATAGCCAATAATACCATAGCTACCCCATGTAGTAATAAATTGCCCGCTTGAGTTAAACTTCTGGATACGATTGTTCCCTGTATCAACAACATAGATGTTACCGTATGAGTCAACTGCTACATCCATGGGGGTATTGAAACATCCATCCTCCGTACATGCCCCCCATTTGGCCACAAAGTTGTACGCCTCCGTTGTCGCGGCGTTAGAAACGTTATCAGTAGCAAAAACATTTGAGCCATCCTTGACCCTACTCATTGGATGATGACGATCCAGAAACCAGTTTTTAGCTCTTTGTAGGCCTCTCTCCTTGACTCCTTCTGCAGAACCGGCCTCTATACAGTTGACTGGCAATAACCACAACAACGCTGTCAGCGCTATCAGTACTATACTTGTCCTCTTCTTACTCATTACAATGCCCTCCTGTTTTGATTTAATTAAAATACGCTAATTTACCGAGGATTCTGTTACTTTGACAATGACATATTCCAAATCGCTGCAATTTAAAGATGTCTGAACCTCGATTTAACGGATTAAGATATTATCAGGATTTAGACATTGTGGCTTTTTCCTGTAAATCTTTAAATCTGTGTAATCCTGGTTCAGACAATCCCCATGTTTACTTAATGGAGGGATAAACCCTCCATTCTCCTTCCCTAACCTAGTTAAATATATGCCACTCGCTATCAGGAACCAAGCCTAACTGTTTATAGCCTTTGATATTTACCCCATCCATAAACCAGATGTAGATTAAGCCGGTTTGGTTGTTTTGCCATAGTATGTCGCTTTTACCATCTCCATTGTAGTCTCCAACGTCCTTTATATTCCAGTTTCTATCTGATACCGTTGCAGGCGAACCGGAACTATGCATTGATCCATCGTTGTTGATAAGGTAGATGTAGACCATACCTGTATTTACGTTTTGCCAGAGGACATCGCTAATACCGTCGCCATTGAAGTCCTTGTATGCGGTTTTTGATGATGGCTCTGGCGGTGGTGTGGGTGTTGGTGTTGGCCATGGCGCCGGCGTTGATGTCGGCATTGGTGTTGATGTTGGTTTTGGCGTTGGCGTTGGTGTGGGTGCTGTTCCATTAGTTGCACTCCACGAGCCTGATCCAGTACAGCCATCTGTATCAGAATATTTGTAATTGCCTGATGCAGTGTTGTTTGTGCTAGGAAAAGTGCCGCTAAAGCCAAGTTGAAATGTTTTTTCGCTATCCGCAAGATTCCAATTAAAACTACATCCTGAAACAGTACCCAAAGCGCCAGTTCCTGACGATATAGTTCCACCATCATATCCACCACACTCTGTATCATACAAAAAAACTATCTTAAAAATTGACATGGTGTTGTTAGTCATCTTAAAAGTTATGGCTGCCGTATCTGTGGAACCTGTGTAAGTACCGTCTGCAATTTTGCCGTTAACACAAGCTCCAAAACCGATAGACGTTGAGGCAATTTCTACAACAATCAAAATAGCAAGCATAAGCAAAAAAAACTCTTTAGCTCGCTTCGCCTTCGAATAAATCTTCATTGCTATCACGTGTTCTCCTAAATGCTTAGTTTTACCCATTGAGGGTTTAATGTAACTACTTCGCAACATCTGTTATTTCCTCCTTAGTTTTTAGGTTAATCCTATGATTTCTCACCTTCTGGATTCCTGTTTACACGGCAATGTTTCGAGCAAGAGATCAGGCATGTAAGGGTCACAAACCCGCAGCACAACACCTGAAATAACCCCTAACGCATAATGCACCACCCCCTTTTCAAGGCATGGAGGTAACCAAAGGCAGAAAAACGACGAACGCCACCTCCCCTGACTATCAGACAAAAATACTTATGCCGATAGCAAAGGTTGGTGGCAAGAGAGTAGACTAATCTATTGGAGGTGCGTATATGAGAGAGAGAGAGAGAGAGAGAGAGAGAGAGAGAGAGAGAGCAAAAGCCGTGCCAAAATCTCAAACATAAACACTATCCCCACTTGAGCACATAATAAAAAAACCTCATTACTAACATTCCTTAAAAGTAACGTTAATTTGACATTGTCAAACTATAATTATCGCCTTTACCGTTTCGTAACTCAAGATTTATGCCAGTTGCTGTAACGCCTGGGGGAGATAACCTAAAGGTACAGCACACATGGTTATACGTTACGTTGAGTGTAAGTTAGGCAGGCCTGTGAATATGAACGATGATTCATACACAAAAACCACAAACATAGGCAATATCAACGTATCGCTATATGAATGCTTGTTCATACGCCATGAACGATGGTTCATACGATTGCGGCCATGCACAAGTAGCGTTAACCGTAAACTGTATCCTCTTATAGCGCGTTTCGATTGGATTAACTACAAAATTCACGACACTTTAATGGGGTCAAGGGGGCTGGCCCCCTTGCAGGGGAGGTCAAGGAGGGGCGCGGTAACGTCGCTGTGCGAGCGGAGCCGCCCTCCTTGCTTTTCTCTTTCCTTATATCTAATGAGCCAGTGCGGCCTTGGACCTTCTTCTTTTGTATCGTGCGGTTATATCGGTTCCGGCCAGTATCCTGTGAGTCTGCTGGGCACCGGAGTCTTGTCCTGCCTCTGTGAGGGAACGACCCGGGTTGTAATACCTGGTGATCGTACCTTCATAGTTTCGCAACAACACCTCATCTTCGGATGCCGATAACAGATAGAATGGCTGCAACGGCACCTTTCCTCCACCTCCGGGGGCGTCCACCACAAAGCTGGGGATGCAAAGCCCTCCGGTATGGCCGCGCATCATCTCGATGATCTCTATGCCCTTCCAGACGCTTGTCCTGAAGTGCTCGGCCCCACTGACGGGGTCACACTGAAACAGGTAGTAGGGTCTGACCATGATCCGCTGCAGGGCATGACAAAGCTCCTTCATCACCTCCACGGAGTCGTTGACCCCACGCAGCAGGACGGATTGATTGGATACCGGGATGCCGGCCCTGAGTATCTTGTCACATGCCTCAATGGAGGCAGGGGTCAGCTCGGCGGGGTGATTGAACTGCGTGTTAAGCCACAGGGGTCTATGTCCGGCAAGCATTCTCACAAGGTCATCCGTAATGCCCATTGGCATCACCACGGGCATACGCGTACCAATCCGGATCACTTCCAGGCGCGGGATCGTCCTGAGTTCTCCAAGGAACCAATCCAGTAGTTTCAGGTTCATTGTCAGCGGGTCGCCACCGGATACAATCACCTCCCTGATGCCAGGCTCACCCCGTATGTAGTCAACCATAGCGGCCAACTCCTGCCGGTTCCTGAAGGACTCACCCTCGTGCCACATACGCTTTCGCGTGCAGTGACGGCAGTACATGACACACCGGCTGGTCACTACGGCAAGGGCACGGTCGGGATACCTGTGCACAAGCCCCGGCACCTGTGTGTCCTCAGCCTCCTCAAGGGGGTCGCTGTGACCAACCCGCTGAAAATCAAGCTCACTGATATCCGGTATGCTTTGCTTTCTTATCGGGTCGTCGGGGTTTGTAAAGTCAATCAGAGACAGGTAATAGGGGGTGATACAGTAGTGGAACCTACGCGTCAACTCCTCGTACCTCGATACCTCATGAGGACTTAGGTTGAGTAATTCACGGAGGGCTTGCACAGACCTTAAACTGTTTGATTGTTGCCATCTCCAGTCGTTCCACTGCCTTGACGTGACATCAGGCCAGAATCGCCGGAGAATTCCTTGCGCTGGAGGTTCTTCCTCTTTTAGTAAACAATCGTTTTCCATTGTACCCCTGAAAGATTTGTTATAGACCTTCAGCATGAAGGCCTTAGGATATTTATGTTGTTGGTTATTATCACGCTAAATTATACGAAATACAGGATAGAATACTTACAGACACGGGAGAAATGACTATCACACCGACGGAAATAAACAGCAAAATAAGACACAACCAAGACCTGTTCGTTGTCTTGCCTGTCTCTGAGACACGTAGGCTAAAGAGTAATCCGTCGCTAACCAAAGTCAAGTTTGCTTATCAGGTGCGGGATTTCTCCAACCTGTCCTGTGGCTCTTTGAGCCGGTGCCTGTTGGTCTATCGACCCGTTGTTTAACGTTACCGTTTCTTGCATATATTTATATTATACCTTTTTGGCTATAGAAATGTCATCAACAAATTTTCCGACCCGAGATGCAATTGCAAGACAGGCGGTTAGTCCCGGGGACTCAATCCCCACGAGGTTTATAAAACCCTCCAGACCTCTTTTGTTCTCATGACGGATGAGGAAGTCCTGTACGCCCTCGCCTTTTATCTTAGGCCTGACCCCTGCCATATCCGCAACGAGTGCATCTTTGTCTATGCCCCTTATGATCTTGCATGCGCCTTCGTAGAATCGGTCCCTCTTGGAGTCATCGACTGTGTAGTCTATGGCATCTACGTACTCTGTATCGGGGCCAAAGCGTAGTCGTCCGGCCAGATCAAGGGTGGCGTGAACCCCCAGGCCCTTTAAGTCCTTCTCCGGCACCGGGTATATTAGCCTCTGAACCGGAGAACGCCCGGCATAAGAGAAATATGACCCCTTACAGTAACGCAGCCGATAACAAGCCGGATCAACGGCAATGCCAATCATGGCAGCAACCTGGTCAGACCCAAGGCCCGCGGCATTGATGACAACCCTTGATAAGAATCGATAGCCCTCACTGCGTATGCCAACAACATAGCCTTCGCTCTGTTGCTCAATAGAGACGACCTCCTCGTTAAAGGAAACCGTGACCCCCCGCCCCTGTGCCACGGTAAAGAGGCGTTTCATAAGGCCGTGTGAGTCTATAATGCCGGTGCTTGGGCTCAAGATCGCGGCAACGGCATTGACGTTGCCCTCCATCCTGGCAACCTCATTCCCCTGCAACATAACCATGTCCATGACACCGTTGAGTTTGCCGCGTCTGTAGAGTTCCTCCAGCGGTTCTACTTCGGACTCGGTTGTTGCGACGATCAGCTTACCGATGCGCTGATGTGCAATTGAGTGTTCCTCGCAGTAACGATAGAGCAGGGCAGCGCCTTCTATACACAGCACCCCTTTCAGTGACCCCGTGGGATAGTATATCCCCGAGTGTATAACTTCGCTGTTGCGACTGCTTATCTCGCGACCGAAGTCATCATGCCTCTCAATAACCAGGATGTCCTCAAAGTCCATAGACAACTCCGCGGCTATTGCCAGCCCTATGACACCCGCTCCGATGATAGTGATATTCACCCTGTCCATAATAAAATAATATACCACAGACGAAATAAAAAAGGTAAAAAAAAGAAGGGGGACGGGTGGTGGGCGCCTTGAGAAAAAAAAGGGAGAAGGACTCTGTCCTTCTCCCTCAGACCCTCATCCTGCAAGGGGACCAGTCCCCTTGACCCCTTTATACGCATTTTTATTACCACTTGTTATCCACCAAAAATTTATGCACCCGAATTATTTATGACATTGAAATATTATGGCTCTTTGCGGTAGAATATAGTTGATTTACGTTTAATCCTGTAAGGTTGGTTCATGGACGGTGCGCAGGGTAGCAGGGCGCAGGCGTCTCTGTGTGTATGGTGTTTATTGATGGCTAAAGTACTAGTTATAGACGATGAGATTATTATCAGGGATAGGCTGAAGAATCTTCTTTTGCTTGACGATTATGAGGCATACTCCGCTGAAAACGGCATTGAAGGTCTGGAGTTGTTTGAGAGCGAGGCCCCTGACGTTATCGTTGCCGATATAAAAATGCCCAAGCTCAATGGTATAGAAGTCTTAAAACGGGTGAAAATGAAAAAAACGGCAACCGAGGTCATCTTCATAACCGGTCATGGAGGGGTTGATACTGCCATTGAGGCAATGAAGGAAGGCGCATTTGGCTATATTCAAAAGCCTATAGAATACGATGAACTTAAAATTGCAATTGAAAAGGCAATAGAAAAACAAAACATGCAAGCTAAAATAGACACATACGTCCTGGAACTCGAAAAGAGTGTTAACGAATGGGAGATCACATTTAACTGCGTCAGTGATTGTCTCTCCATCCATGACGAGCACTATAATATAATCAAGGCCAACAAGGCATTCACCGATACCTTTGGATATCACTCGGATATCTTTAACACCAAACCATGTTATGATATCTTCGATTGCATTAAAAACGATATCGCTCACTGTCTTAACCTCAAGAGCCATCATAGCAGGGCCTCTTGCATTAAGGATATTTTTTATAAGCCTCTCAATACCTACTTCGAGATAACTGCTTCGCCAATATTCACTAAAGACGGTAAATTTAAAGGTTCCATCCATATATTTAAGGATATTACCCAGAGGAAACTCTATGAGGAGCAAATTCAGGCATCACTGCAGGAAAAAACCCTCTTGTTACGGGAGATACATCACAGGGTCAAAAACAATATGGAGATAATCTCAAGCCTCATAGAACTCCATATTGAAGACATCGAGGATAAAAAAACCATAAATATGTGCGACGACATGAAAAATCGGATAAAGTCCATGTCCCTTGTACATAAAATGTTATACCAAAGCGACAATCTCTCCGAGGTTAATTTTGCCGATTACACTAAAAATCTCGTAACGGACATCCTGAATTCATACTGTGTTGAGCCGTCGATGGTTGCCGTCAACATGGATATCATTGATGTTTACATTGCAATGGACACGGCGGTACCCTGCTGTCTGATCATAAACGAGCTTGTTACAAACTCTCTCAAACATGCCTTCACCGGGATGACATCGGGCAAGCTTCACATATCGCTCAGGGAAGTTGGCCAAAAGACCGACCAAAAGACCGATAACAATGCCTATGAACTGATTGTCAAAGACAACGGCAAGGGGATACCCGAGGACTTTGACATAAACAAATCGGCTTCACTTGGCTTAAAGCTGATAAAGATACTGGCCGAGTATCAACTCGGAGGGAAGATCGAAATGAACACAAAAGAGGGTACGGAGTTTAAGCTGTCGTTCAATGAACTTCAATACAAAAAAAGATTCTAAGGACAATATATGGAAGAATATTTTTTTAGTCTTTAAGTGTATCCTATTAAAAAAGCATTGTAAAATTAAGAGACCCTGTCCATATCAACCAGCCCTTTATGGGGTCAAGGGGAC
>JADGAE010000037.1 GCA_015232165.1 Nitrospirota bacterium | reverse complement strand
CTTGCAGGGGAGGTCTGAGGAGGGGGCGGAGCCGCCCTCCTTCTTTCTTTTCTTCTTCTTTCTTTATCCCTTTTGTTTCTTCATTGACAGTGATATCCGTTTCCGCTTGACGTCTACTTCCAGGACGGTAACGCTGACCTTCTGATGAACCTTGACCACATCGGTGGGGTTCTTGACGAACCGGTCCGCCAGTTGACTAATATGCACCAGGCCGTCCTGATGAACGCCGATATCGACAAATACGCCAAAGGCCGTGATGTTGGTGATGATCCCCGGTAGCTTCATACCGGGTTTAACGTCCTCAACGGTCTTGACGTCGTCAAGGAAGCGTATGGCCTCAAACTGCTGCCGGGGGTCGCGTCCCGGCTTGGCAAGCTCCTCAAGGATGTCGGTCAACGTTGGAACGCCCACGGTGTCCGTGACGTACTTCCGGATATCCACGAGCTTGCTGATGTTGGCGTTGTGAACAAGGTCACTCACGGAGCACTTGAGGTCATCCGCGATTGCATAGACGATCTTGTAGCTCTCGGGGTGGACGGCGCTTGCATCGAGTGGATTTTCGGCCTCCCTGATCCGCAAAAAACCCGCCGCCTGCTCAAATGCCTTTGGTCCCAGCTTGGAGACCTTCTTCAAATCCTCCCGGCAACGAAACGGGCCGTTTGTCTGCCTGTAGTCAACGATTCTTGCGGCAAGCTGCGGTCCCAGGCCCGATACGTAGGTCAACAACTGCTTGCTGGCCGTGTTGACCTCCACTCCAACGGCGTTGACACAACTGACAACGACGTCATCGAGGCTGCGCTTGAGGGCTGCCTGATCAACGTCGTGCTGGTACTGCCCCACGCCAATGGCCTTGGGGTCTATCTTGACCAACTCCGCCAGCGGGTCCATCAGCCGTCTGCCAATTGATACCGCACCCCTGACCGTTACATCGTGATCGGGGAACTCCTCGCGCGCCACCTCCGATGCCGAGTACACGGAGGCACCACTTTCGTTGACCAACACCACCTGGATTGACTCCGGCAACGCCAGGCCCCGTATAAATGCCTCCGTCTCACGGCTGGCCGTACCATTGCCAATGGCGATGGCGTTTATTTCGTACTGTTGACAGAGCGCTCGAATCTTATGTGCGGCCTCCGTGACCTGCTTTTCGGACTGACTCGGATAGATCGTGTCGTTGTGCAGCAGCTTGCCCTGTCTGTCCATGCAGACGACCTTACATCCGGTGCGGAAACCTGGGTCTATGGCAAGGACGGTCTTTTGACCAAGCGGCGGGGCAAGGAGCAGTTGACGCAGGTTGTCGGCAAAGACCTTGATGGCCTCCTCATCGGCACGCTTTTTTGTGGCCAGGCGTATCTCCGTCTCCATAGAGACCGACAGCAGCCTCTTATAGCTGTCATGGATTGCCAGCCTGACCTGCTGAGAGTCCGCACCATCACCCTTGACAAAGAGCAGCATGAGTGCCTCCAGGGCCTCCTCCTCCGGCGGTGTTGTGCGAAGCGACAGGAACCCCTCCTTCTCGCCACGTCTCAAGGCCAGTACCCGGTGTGATGGTGCGCTTGCCACAGGCTCCTCCCAATCGAAGTAGTCCTTGTACTTAAGCCCCTCTTCTTCGTTATCGGAGAGTGCCTTTGACCTGAACGTACCCTTAAGCTCAAACAATTCGCGCATCTTTGCGCGTCCTGCCTGGTCTTCGTTGACCCACTCGGCGATGATGTCTCTGGCCCCGGCAAGGGCGTCCCCTGCGTCCTTGACGCCCTTCTCCTCATCGACGTAGCCCTGTGCCTCCGTGTGCGGATCTGCACCCTCCTGGGCAAAGATGAGTGTTGCCAGCGGTTCAAGACCTTTTTCACGGGCAATGGTCGCACGCGTGCGGCGCTTGGGACGATAGGGGAGGTAGATATCCTCCAGCACGGCCATCGTTTCGGCCTTGAGGATGCCCTCCTTTAGCTCGTCCGTGAGTTTACCCCTCTCCTGGAGCGACTTCAGGATCGCCTCCCGACGCTTATCAAGCTCCATGAGCTGTTGGGTCCTGTCCCTGACCGCCGTGATCGCAACCTCATCCAGTGAGCCTGTGGCCTCCTTTCTGTACCGCGCAACGAAGGGAACCGTTGCACCCTCGTCCAGCAGTGCAACGGTCGCCGCCACCTGCCACTCCTTGACCGACAACTCATGCGATATCTTTAATACATGTGCGTTATTCATTTTTTATCAATCCTAATGTTTTAGTTTAACCGTGAGAGAGAAAGAGAAAAGAGAAGGGGACTCCGTCCCCTAACCCCCTGTAAGGAGGGCGGCTCTGCCCCCTCCTTAACCTCCCCCGCAAGGGGACCAGTCCCCTTGACCCCATCATTCTCAACTCTGATGCTATTAATCTGCTGTCAATCCTGCTCTCCACCACCACCGGCCAAGTTTATCGGGATGGGTTTGACATCCCATATCTCCTGCGCATACTCCTTAATCGTCCTGTCGCTTGAAAAATATCCCATAGAGGCCACGTTTAGGATAGACATCTTCGTCCACCTGCCCCAATCCGCATATGCCTCATTTACCTTGTTCTGACACTCAATGTAGTGGCCAAAGTCGGCAAGTAGGAAGTACCTGTCGCCATGATGCAGTAGCGAATCGGTGATGTTCTTGAACAGATCAGGCTGCGACTGATTAAAGTATCCACCCTGGATCATGTCAACGACCTTTCGCAGTTCCGGGTTGTTGTCGTAGTAGTGTATTGGATTGTAGCCTTTACGTTTGAGGTCTTCGATCTGCTCGGCGGTCAGGCCAAAGGTGAAGAAGTTCTCTTGGCCGACCTCCTGTCTGATCTCGATGTTTGCGCCATCGAGGGTGCCGATGGTGAGGGCACCGTTGAGGGCAAACTTCATGTTGCCGGTGCCGGATGCCTCGGTGCCGGCAGTGGATATCTGCTCGGAAAGATCGGAGGCCGGCAGCAGTTTTTCGGCCAGCGTCACGGAGTAGTTCTGTATAAAGACGACCTTTAGCTTGTCTCCCACAACGGGGTCGTTGTTGATGACGTCCGCGATTGAGTTTATGAGCTTTATGATTAATTTGGCCATGTGGTAGCCGGGGGCTGCCTTGCCGGCAAAGATCACAGTTCTGGGGATGAAGGTGCCGCCGGGGTTTGCCTTTATCTTGTTATACATGTAGATGACGTGCATGGCGTTGAGCAGTTGACGTTTGTACTCGTGGAGCCTCTTGAGCTGACAGTCGTAGATGGAGTTTGGATTTATGCTGATACCTTGGTGGTCCATTATGCAGACGGCGAGGTGACGCTTGTTTCTTTGTTTGATCTCGTACCAGCGTTTCAGAAAATCCTTGTCGTTACTAAACGGGACCAGCTTTTTGAGGTCTCTGAGGTTAGTGATCCAACCATCGCCGATGTGGCCGGTGATCAGTCGTGCCAGTTCGAGGTTGCACAGTCTGAGGAATCGCCGCTGGGTAATGCCGTTGGTCTTGTTGTTGAACTTGTGCGGCCACAGGTCATAGAAGTCCTTAAACAGGTCGAGCTTGAGAATCTCAGAGTGCAGGGCGCTGACACCGTTGACACTAAAACTGCCAATGATGCAGAGGTTTGCCATGCGGACCTTTTTTTCATCGCCCTCCTCGATGATGGACATCCGGCGTAGCTTGTCAACATCTCCGGGGTATTTTGCGATTATGGAGTCGATGAAGCGCTGGTTGATTTCGTAGATGATCTCCATGTGTCTGGGCAGCAAGCGCTGCATGAGGTGTACGGGCCATCTCTCGAGGGCCTCCTGCATGATGGTGTGGTTGGTGTAGGCAAAGGTGTGTGAGGTTATCTCCCATGCCCTGTCCCATCCCAGGCACTCAAAATCTACGAGGATGCGCATGAGTTCGGCGATGGCTATTGCCGGGTGTGTGTCGTTTAACTGTATGGAGACCTTCTTTGCGAAGTCCCTGTAGTCGGCCCGTTCGGGGAAGTTCTTCTTGTAGCGGCGGATGATGTCCTGGAGTGTTGCCGAAACAAAGAAGTACTCCTGTTTCAGGCGCAGCTCCTTGCCCTCAAAGACGTTGTCGTTGGGGTAGAGGACCTTGGATATGTTCTCCGTGGAGACCCTGTCTGAGACGGCCTTATCGTAATCGCCATGTTGGAAGTAGTTGAGATCAAACTCGCGCGTGGACTTCGCGCCCCAGAGTCTGAGCGTATTGACAGTGTTGTTTGCGTACCCGGGGATTGGGGTGTCGTAGGCGATGGCCACAACATCCTGTGTGTTGATCCACTCGTGTTTCAGGTGGCCGTTGTGGTCTTTGTAGGCGTTGACGCCACCATAGTAGTTGATAACATAGAGGTTTTCCGGTCTTTCAATCTCCCATGCGTTGCCGTATCGCAGCCAGTTATCGGGGGTTTCTACTTGGTAACCGTCCTTGATCTTCTGGACGAAGATGCCGTACTCGTAGCGGATTCCGTATCCGTATCCGGGCAGTTGCAGGGTTGCCATGGAGTCCAGGAAACACGCCGCAAGGCGTCCGAGTCCGCCGTTACCCAGGCCGGCGTCCCACTCCAGCTCCCGGAGTTCGTCCAGGTCGTAGCCAAGTTCGTTGAGGGCCTTTTCCATATTGTCGTAGAGGTCAAGGCCGATCAGGGCATTGCCCAGCGACCTGCCCATCAGGAACTCCAAGGAGAGGTAGTAGACCCGTTTGGTGTCCACGTTGTAGTAGGTCTGTTGGGTGTTGATCCACTTTTCAACGAGGCGGTCCCTTACCGTGAGGGAGAGTGCCTTGTAAAAGTCCCGCTTGGTTGCCGAATATTCGTCCTTTGCCAGGGAGTATTTAAGGTGTGTCAAAAAGGAGAATTTTAAGGATTGCACGTCCGTTGCGTGCAGTATGTCTTTTATCTTTTCCGATCTAATCATTTTGCCGCCTTCCTCTTTCAAGATTCTGTTGCTGTCGTTTGGATATTATATGCAAATGGTCATGAGTTTTGCAATGTGTGAAAATAAGAGTCTTATCCTTTTGTCTTTCTTTTTTTCCTTATTATGTTACAATATCTGATGTAGTTTGTACTGTTAAAATATCTATGACTTATGGAGCATACTTATGAATGATGTGTTTTTGAGGGCATGCAGGGGGGAAAAGACCCCCTTTACGCCAATATGGATCATGAGACAGGCAGGGCGCTACCTGCCGCAATATCAGAAAATACGCGCCAATGTCGATTTTCTGACCCTGTGCAAGACCCCCGAGCTGGCTGCCACGGTCACCAGGCAGCCCGTAGACATATTAGGCGTGGATGCCGCAATCCTGTTTTCGGACATCCTCATCCCCGCCGAGAAGATGGGACTGGAGCTGTACTTCCCGGAAACCGGCGGTCCCACCTTTAAAAACCCCGTCAGAGACATTGCTGCTGCAAAGGCCCTCAGGGTTATACAACCACAACAGGACGTCCCATACGTCCTGGAGACGATAAAGTTACTTGTTGCCGACCTGAATGTACCGCTTATTGGCTTTGCCGGAGCGCCCTTTACCGTGATGACGTATATGGTAGAGGGGGGCAGCTCAAAACACTTCATCCACACCAAAAAGATGATGCACACCAACCCCAACCTGTTTAATACCATCATGGGAACCATCACCCAAAGTACGATTGTCTACCTGAACGCCCAGGTGGAAGCGGGTATCCATGCCATTCAGTTGTTTGACACGTGGGCGGGTGTGCTCTCTGCCACTGACTACAGAAACTGGGTATTCCCATACGTAAAAAAGACGATCAACGCACTGAAACCCCTTGGGGTGCCGATCATATACTTTGTCAACAACTGTGCCGGTCTCCTGCACATAGCCGCAGACTCCGGTGCCGACGTCATCGGCGTAGACTGGCGCATAGACATAGACGACGCCATCAACCGATCAAAGCAGATGCCAATCCAGGGCAACCTCGACCCCTGTGTGCTTTTTTCAACCAGACCATACATCCAGATCGCTGCCAAGTCGATAGTCCTCAAGGCATCGCAAGCCAGGGGACACATCTTCAACCTCGGACACGGCATACTGCCCGAAACACCCGTAGACAACGTCAAGGCCCTCGTTGATACCGTCCATGAGGTAAGCCTCCGCAAATGACGGACAGCCGGAGATTGAGAAATAACACCACAGGTGTGCTGCTCTTAAACCTCGGAGGGCCGGACTCACTGGAAGCGGTGCGACCGTTTCTGTACAACCTCTTCTCCGACCGCTTGATCATAAAGCTGGGGCCGGAGTTTTTGCAACGCCCCATTGCCGCCTCAATTGCCCTGAGCCGCGCACCAAAGACCAGGGCAATGTACCAACAGATAGGCGGGGCATCCCCCATCACTCGCCTCACGCTTGAACAGGCCAATGCCCTGCAGACCTCCCTCGGTGGCAACTTCAGGGTCTACGTGGGGATGAGATACTGGCATCCGTTTATAGAGGCGGCGGTTGCACAGGCCTACGCAGACGGCATACAGCACTTTATCGCCCTGAGCCTCTACCCGCACTACAGCCTGGCCACAACCGGATCGGCATTTGCCGAACTCCAGAACGTGCTCAAGACCTATCCGTTGCCCTGCACCTACATCCGCAGTTGGCCGCAAAACAGACTCTACATCGATGCCCTTGTCAAGTCCATTGTGGAGGCCATCGGAGACGACGATCACGCAAACTGTCACATCCTGATGAGCGCACACGGCCTGCCGGTCTACTTTATCGAAAACGGCGACCCCTACCTCGATGAACTCAACAAGACCATCGACCTCATAAAAGAGAGACTACCCGGACCAACCTACCATCTGTCCTTCCAGAGCCGAAGCGGCCCTGTGAAGTGGCTGACACCATCCACGGAGGAAATGCTCCTACAGCTTGCAGCAAAGGGCGTGAGAGGGTTGATCGTCGTTGCCATCAGCTTTGTCTCCGACCACATTGAGACGCTGTATGAGATAGATATATTGTATACAAATTTAGCAAAAAAACATGGTATAATATTAAAGAGAACGAGGGCTTTAAACACAGAGCCTTTGTTCATAGAGGCATTAAAGGACCTTGTACACGATGCAAATAAGTGGTAGAGGTAGAAGATGACAGTTGCGATAGTTGGGGGTGGCATTGCGGGATTAACCGTAGGGTATCTGCTGGCAGAGAGGTTCCCGACATTAGAGATACGGATATTTGAGGGGCAGGACAGACCGGGGGGTAAGATATGGACACAAAGAGAGGGTGGCTATCTCATAGAGAGTGCGGTCAACGGCTTTCTCGATAACCGCCCCAAGACCCTTGAACTGTCCGGGCGATTAGGACTCTCTCCGGTACGGAGCAACGAGGGGGCCAGGCGTCGCTATATATACTCTGCGGGTCGATTGCACAGGGTGCCGGATGGTTTGTCGTCCTTTGTTGGCTCGGACTTGCTCAGTGTTGGTGGCAAGGTGCGGGTGCTGATGGAGGCGTTTCTGCCGGCGGCCAGGGACCTGGAGGATGAGACCCTTGCCTCGTTTGCAACCAGGAGGTTGGGCAGGGAGGCATACGAAACCCTGATCGACCCAATGGCCTCAGGCATATACGCGGGGGATGCACAACATTTGTCCTTGAAGGCGTGTTTTCCCAAGGTGTACAACCTTGAGATCAACTACGGCGGCCTGATCCGCGGTATGCTCCGGAAAATGTGGCAGGGCCGAAAGACGAAACAAACCGTATCGGCAGGCCCCGGTGGCGTACTGACGTCCTTTGAGGCGGGTATGGGCAGTATCATCGACGCCCTCGTTGAGAGATTGGGGCAGAGGATCAGGGTGGGTCGTCCTGCCGTGGCAGTTGAAAACCTGCACGATAGGTACGTCGTCCACTTTGACGCGCAAGACCCCATAGAGGCAGAGGTGGTCATACTGGCAGCGCCGGCATATGCCTCTTCCGTGATGGTGAAGGAGCTGGATGCGCAGTTATCGCGGGAGCTTGCCGGCATTGTCAATCCCCCCGTGTCGGTAGTGTGCATGGGGGTCAAGACGCAACACATCAAGGGTAAGGGCGTTGACGGCTTTGGATTTTTGATCCCCTCCAGGGCCGGGAAAAAGACCCTGGGGACGCTGTTTGATTCGACAATCTTTCCACACAGGGCACCGGAGGGCTATACCCTCTTGCGAACAATGGCCGGCGGGGCCAGAAATCCACACGTAGCCCTGCTAAAAGACGACGACCTTGTATCAACGGTATTAGCAGAACTATCCGACATTATTGGCCTGAAAGACACCCCCGAAATGATAAAGATATACAGGCACGAAAAGGCCATCCCACAGTATAACCAAGGTCATCCTGCCATGCTGGACAGGGTCAATCGGTTGATGCACCGGCATCGAGGCCTGTATCTGCACGGCAATTCATACAGTGGCATAGGGGTAAACGATTGCATAGAGACGTCCTTTGCGTTGGTTGAGAGGATTGCGCAAGAGATGTTTGCAGGTGCGACAGGGATATCAACGGAGAGGGGAGATAACACTTAGAGTTTTTTGTATGATCTGTAAATTATTATTAAGTAAACCTTTATTAAGGAGGTAGCAATGACAGAGGAACAAATCGTAGAGAGGTTGAGGTCGGATAACGAGCATTTCAGGAGGCTGTTTGAAGAGCACAGGCACTTGGACCTGCAGATAGATGAGATGGACAAGAAGCTGTATCTGACCACCGAAGAGGACTTTCACAGGAAGGAGATCCAGAAGGAGAAGCTGTTCAAAAAGGACAGAATTGCAGAGATGATAAGGCAATACAAGAAGGTGTCGAGTTATTCGATGGCCGCCGGGGTGTCTTCCGAGGGATAAAAATCCCCTCCCCTAGTCCCCTCCCATAAAGGGAGGGGGAGATGATGTTAATAAAACCAGGAGGTTATTACATTGCGCAGTGACAAGGTAAAAAAGGGCATAGAGCGGGTGCCTCACCGGACGCTTCTCTATGCAACGGGGATACCGCCCTCGGAGATGGATAAGCCTTTTGTAGGGGTAGCGACGAGCTTTACGGACATCATCCCCGGGCATATCGGGATGCGGGAGCTGGAGCGGTTTATTGAAAAGGGTGTGCATACCGGCGGAGGTTATCCGTTTTTCTTTGGCATACCGGGGATATGTGACGGCATAGCCATGGGGCATAGCGGGATGTATTATTCGCTGCCGTCACGTGACCTGATAGCCGACATGATAGAGTCAATAGCGAATGCCCACCAGTTTGATGCCCTGGTGTTGTTGACCAACTGTGACAAGATAACCCCTGGGATGTTGATGGCCGCAGCGCGGGTCAATGTCCCCGCAATAGTGGTCACCGCCGGGCCGATGCACTCCGGGCGTATAAGTGACAAACGTCTGTCGCTGGTCAATGATACATTTGAGGCCGTTGGCAGGTATCAAAAGGGATTAATTGGCGACAGCGAGCTTCAGGCCCTTGAGATGTGTGCATGCCCCGGAGTGGGGTCGTGTCAGGGGATGTACACGGCCAACACGATGGCCTGTGTAACGGAGTCGTTGGGGATGAGTCTACCGTTTTGCGCAACCGCCCTGGCGGTCTCCTCTGAAAAGAAACGCATAGCCTTTGAGAGTGGTCGCAGGATTGTAGACCTGGTCAGAGACAACATAACACCACGTGATATAATGACTCGTCAGGCCTTTGAAAACGCCATGCGCGTAGACACGGCCCTTGGAGGCTCTACCAACACGGTGCTGCACATACCGGCCATTGCCCACGATGCCGGAGTGCCGTTGCCTATAGCGGTCTTTGACGAACTAAGCAAGACGACACCGCACATTGCCGACATGCTCCCCGGTGGAGAACATTACCTTGAGGACCTTCACTATGCCGGAGGGATTCCGGCGGTGATGAAGCGACTTGCATCGTTGCTTCACGACATGCCAACGGTATCCGGCAGGAGTATCCGCGCAATAGTGGAGACGGCGGTCATTGTCAACGACGAGGTTATCCGTCCACTGGATAAGGTACATCACGCCGAGGGTGGGATAGCCATACTCAGTGGGACGCTGGCCCCCGGTGGTGCGGTGGTAAAGCAGTCTGCCGTGGTGGAGAAGATGATGTGCTTTGAGGGCACGGCCAAGGTGTTTAACTCCGAGGAAGAGGCGATGGCGGCCATCATGGCCGGCAGGATAGTTGCCGGTGACGTAGTAGTGATCCGATACGAGGGACCCAAGGGTGGCCCCGGGATGCGGGAGATGTTGTCGTGTACGGCTGCGATTGCCGGCATGGGGTTGAGCGATTCGGTTGCCCTCGTCACGGACGGCAGGTTCTCCGGGGGGACGCGTGGGCCTTGTGTGGGACATATATCACCCGAGGCAATGGAGGGCGGTGTTATCGCCATCGTGCAGGACGGCGACAGGATAAGGATCGACATCCCGACAAGGAAACTCGACCTGCTCGTTGCCGAGGATGAGATCGCCAGGAGGTTCAAGGATTGGCAGCCCCAACCCCCTAAGATAACTACCGGGTACCTCAGCAGGTATGCCAGGATGGTTACCTCAGCAGCTACCGGTGCCATCATGAAGACATAGAGAAAAGAGAAAAAGGGGGGAAAGGTTCCCCCCTCACCCCCCCCATCGGTAGCACCGCAATCAACCGTGGTTATCAGTATTTAAGGCACTTTTATATTTTCGTAGTATGGCATTGTTACTGTGCTTAAGCGATGTGACAACGACGGACTGGAGTGCTACCCGAATATAGCTTGACCAAAATATCGGTAAAATTATATCCTCAATAGTGATGAAGAAATTATGGTCGGGCAGGTTTACCGCGGGTGTGGCGGCAAGCGTAGAGGGCTTTACGGAGTCCATATCGTTTGACAAGCGGCTGTGGCCTTACGACATTGCGGGGAGCACCGCACACGTAAGGATGCTGCAAAAACAGGGCATCATAACTGAAGACGAGGCCCGGGCCATACTAACAGGGCTGGAAGAAATCGCCGATGAAATCTGCAACGACCGGTT
>JADGAE010000036.1 GCA_015232165.1 Nitrospirota bacterium | reverse complement strand
AACAACCTAATGACAGCAAAGGAGGCAACGCAATGATTGTCAGATGTTGGGGAGCAAGAGGCTCTATCCCCGTATCAGGCAGAGAGTATCTTAAATACGGTGGCGATACCACATGTATAGAGATAAGGACTAAAAATGATGAGATCATCATCATTGATGCCGGGTCGGGGATCAGGGAATTTGGCAAGCGTATGCTTGACGAAAAAAGGTCAAGATTCAATCTATTGTTTACGCATGCACACTGGGATCATATAATGGGTTTTCCTTTTTTTAGGCCAATATACCGGGAAGGTACCGTTATAGATTTTTACGGATGCGCCTTTTCCGCTGGTACACTTCAAGACATAGTGTCAACAACGATGGTTTCGCCGCACTTTCCTGTCAAGTTCAACGAGATCAAGGCAGAGTTTTCATATAACAGCATATGCGACAGAGACATTGTGATTGATAGCGTTGCCATTTCATCAATCATGCTGAGTCACCCCAATCAAGGACTTGGCTACAAGTTTGTCGAGGACGGTAAGAGCTTTGTCTTTATAACGGATAACGAGCTTACCTATAAGCATCCCGGCGGGCTTGACTTTGACGATTATGTGGATTTCTGCCGGGGGGCCGATGTGCTGTTTCACGATTCCGAATACGTGGAAGGGGAATATAACGAAAAAATAACGTGGGGACACTCCGTCTATAAAGACTCTCTGAGGTTGGCCATTAACGCTGATGTAAAGCAATTTGGCCTCTTTCACCACAACCAAAACAGAACGGATGACGCCGAAGACGAAATCGTAGCAGACTGCCATAAGATCATCAGGGAAAAAAACAGTCCCTTGGAATGTCTTGCCGTTTATCAAGGGTTGGAGTTTACGCTATAGGGATTGTCTGAAATATAATTACACAGCTCACCTTACGCACAGTGTATAAAGAGGGGGCGACTCCGCCCGCACGGCGGGTGTTGCCGCACCCCCCTCAACCCCCCCCGCAAGGGGACCAGTCCCCTTGACCCCATTATACCTTGTTAAAGTGTATGTTCCATGCACAATTGCCTCTCCTTTTCGGCAAAAAAACTGCCTCTATGCGTAACATGAGTTACACAGGGGATCTTTAGTAATAGGAAAAAGTGCAAAGGCAGATTTGACAATAACTCCAAAACACCCATGAGTTTCTTATGCACCCCTTTTTTCTTATTCAGTGTACATTAGTGTCTGTTTTTTGTTAAAATAGCATTTCAAATGTTTAAGGAGATCACAAGGTCTAACATAAAGCAGTTGAGGCCATACAGTGCGGTGGAGATATTCTGCCGGGTCAAGCTCGATGCCAACGAGGCCCCATACGGCCTTGTCCCCGGGCCAATGACGATTGAGACCAACCGCTACCCCGACCCGGAGGCCGTGGTTCTTCGCCGTTACCTGGCACAGACCCTCGATGTCGCAACGGAAAACATCATCCTTGGCAATGGCTCTGACGAGGTCATCTACCACCTTATCACGTCCCTGGGCGGGCCGGTCCTCTACCCGGCACCAACGTTTGTCATGTACGACATAATTGCCCGGACCCTGGCTGAGACCTCCGTATCGGTACCGCTGGGCTACAACTTTGATCTCAATGCCACTGCAACGATTGAGGCCATAAGGAGAGACAACCCCAGGCTGATATTCTTGAGCTCTCCCAACAATCCAACCGGAAACTCCTTCAACCAGGATGTCATACTTGAGATACTAAGACAGTCAAAAGGGATCGTGGTAGTTGACGAGGCCTATCAGCCATATTCAACAATGCCAAGCATGATTTCGATGATACCTCATTATAAAAACCTATACGTGATGCGGACACTCAGCAAAGTGGGCCTGGCTGCCCTCCGTGTGGGGTTGCTCGTAGGAGCTGCCGAGGGGATCGAGGAGTTGAACAAGGTGCGGTTGCCATACAACGTCAATACCCTTTCGCAGGCAATGGCCCTTATGGCCCTAAAGGATGGCGGGTTGATAGAGCAAAACATTAGGACGGTGTTTGCAGAGAGGCAGCGTCTCTTTGAAGGGCTGACACGTCTAAACGGCATAACCGCCTATCCCTCCGATGCCAATTTCATCCTGATAAAGACGGACGACGCAAAAACCCTCCACCAAACGCTGCTTGGAGACGGCATCCTGGTCAAGGACATGACAAGCACCTTGGAGGACTGCCTGCGCATAACCATTGGCAGACCGGAGGAGAACACGGAGCTCTTACATGCGTTGGAAGGGGTCAAGGGGGTAAAGATGGCAGTGGACAGTAACGCATTGTAGCACTCATACGTTTTCCAGGTCACATGTGCCACCCCCTATAGGCAACGGAGCACAAATAGCTATATAGTTCGTTGTGATTGAGTGCAATACAAGGAAAGAATGGAGAGCGAGGATATTGACGGTTATTAACAGACGCCTGGTATTTGTAATTGCCATCGTTATCGGGATGACGGTGGCGGCACTGTTGCTATCTTACCTTGATCCCTTTGGCAGACCTGACTCCGGAGGCAAGGAGGCCAAGGTCTATGAGCTAACATTTGGCCACAACATGCCCACAGACAGCGCCATGCACATTGCCGCACAGAGGTTTGCCGATACCGTCAGCGAAAGAGCCAAAGGTCGCGTGAAGATCAAAATCTCCCCCGCACAACAGTTGGCCAACGACCACCAGATGATAGAAATGGCAATCGACGGACAACTCGATATACTACTGTCTCCAACGGCCAAGTTGAGTATGATACTGCCCGCCCTACAGTATGCAGACATGCCTTTCCTGTTTCCACACACTGAGGATGCCTACGCAATGCTCGATGGCAGACCGGGGGCCATTCTCCTTGAGCAACTCAAAGAACACGGCCTTGTCGGGGCCGCATTCTGGGGCAACGGCTTTAAGCAATTCACCACAAACAGACCGCTAAACTCACCAAGGGATTTTAACGGCATGAACGTCCGCATAATGAAGAGCAACCTCATCATGGACCAGTTCCTTGCCTTTGGCGCAAACCCTATCCCGATAGACTTTCATCAGACATACAAGGCGCTCAAGGACGGTGTTGTCAATGGTCAGGAAAACCCTCTTGCCGCCATCTACGCCCTGAAGTTTCATGAGGTTCAACGCCACCTGATAATAAGCAATCATGCCTATCTGGCCTACGTGTTCTGCTTTAGCAAAAAGACGCTCGACTCCCTGCCTGGCGACATTGTGCAGATACTTTTGGCAACTGCCAGGGAGCTGACCACGTTTGAGAGGAAGTTGATCGCCCAAAAGGAAGAGGAGTACATCAAGGCCATCAAAGAGGCAGGCGTTGATGTGAGTTATCTCAACGAACAACAGGTCAAGGAATTTCAAAGGGCAACCGGATATATAGTGGATAAATACGCCACTGTCGTTGGGGAAGACGTCATCGGTCTGACACGGGAGTATCTCAAGCACAAGTACAACCACAAGGAAGAGGAGGATATCATCATCGGCCTCAACGCCGACATGAGCATGGGTTCTTCCCTGGCCGGCATGGCCATCAAACGCGGGATGGAGCTTGCCATAAGCGAAATCAACGCCCGCGGGGGGGTGCTTGGCAAGAAGCTGTCCGTTGTAGTGATGGACCATACAGGGATGCCTACCCATAGTCGGCAAAACATAGTCTACCTTGGTAAGATGAAAAACCTGGCGGCAATAATGGGGGGGCTTCACAGCTCTGTAGTCCTGTCCGACCTGGAGATGATCCATAAGGAAAAGATCATATATCTCATCCCGTGGGCCGCCTCGGACAATGTTACCAATAACACATATAACCCCAATTATGTATTCAGGGTCTCTGCCAATGATGCCGAGGCAGGGCCTTTCATGATACGACACGCATTGAAGAAATCCAAAAAAATAGCCATCTTGCGTCTAAATTCTATCTGGGGCAGAGAAAATGAAAAAATACTGGTAGGCTACCTCAGTGACAACAACCTAACGCCGGCCGCGATAGAGTCTTTTAACGTAGGAGAGGACAATATGCTCAAACAAATTGCCACTATAGATGCATCCGGTGCCAAGGCACTGATACTTATAACGACTGCCCCCGAGGGGGCGGCAATCGTCAAAGGCCTCGCACTACGCCAACGAAAGATACCAATCATCGCCCACGGGTCTATCACCGGTGGATATTTCTGGAAGGAGACGAGGAATCAACTAAGGCATGTGGATATAAGCTTTTTTCAGACGTTTTCATTCTTAAACCCCAAAAATGAAACAACCGGACGAGTGCTCAAAGACTATATGGCTACCTATCACCTCAATACACCGCAGGAGATACCGGCACCCGCGGCTACGGCACAGGCCTATGACCTTGTACACCTCCTGGCAATTGCAATCAATAACGCAAGGACCATTGACCGTGCATCCATACGTAACGCCATGGAAAACATTAAATCGTACAACGGCCTGATAAAGACATATTCACCTCCGTTTACAAAGACAAGGCATGACGCCCTCAACGTCAATGACTACTTCATGGCCACGTATGACACGGATGGTGCCATAGTGCCCATCGGCAAGGGGGCAAAGTGACGGGTAAGCCTCAGAAAAAAGGCCTGAGAAACAGACTCCTCTTGCAGCATATAACGATTATACTGAGCCTGCTGGTCTCCGTCATCGTTACGGTTGCCATACTGCTGGAGAGGACCCTCACCGCCGAGTTAAATAATGACCTAAAGATATATAATGAACACTGCATTATGAATCTCCAGCAGCGAATATCCTATCTCTTTGATACCGCTAACCACTTCAGCAAGAATCCATTTGTAGTCAACGCCTTGCTCGATCCCCAGGGAAGGGCGGATTACCTGCCTAAGTTGATTAACAGTTTCGCCAGGAATGATGTCCACGCTGTAACCATGGTGCGTTTTGACGAAAGCGTTGCTTACTCAACCCTGGCCAATCCACCTGATTATTCAAGGGCGAGGTTCTTGCGAGTGACCCTGGCTGTTGGGGAACCAAGATTTTACGTTGCCGACAATAACAATCTGGTCTACATCGTTCCGATAGAGTTCTACAACACCACGCAGGGGGCGCTGGTCATCGAGTATGACCTGGTGAGCATATTTAGCAGCATCCTGCCCAGGGAGGCATTTTTTTACAGACTGTATGCCAATAATGTCAGGATCACGGATAAGAACTTCAAGGCAAGCAGTTCCTATATCGTAGTCAGGAACTATGCCACCAGGAGCTATTTTATCCTTGACAAGCTGAAGATATCCGTTGAGCTTGGTGCGCTAAAATCCAAGTACAGAGAGGTCATATGGGATGCTATTATCAAGCTGTTTCTTATCGGCGTTTTTTTTATTATCGTTGCCGTATTCATTGCCATCAGGATGGGGCACATCGTATGTGATCCGATCCTGACGTTGTGTGCGCGTGTTGAGAAGGCCTCAAAGGATGAGTTTATCAAGTGCAGCCCGCTTGGGACTAAGGACGAGCTGGAGATCCTGGCCGGCCTCTTTGACAAAAGGACAGAGCAGCTCATCTCTGCCAAGGATAAGCTGCAAAACAATTATGAACGCCTGCAAGAGGAAATCGTGCAACGCAACAAGGCAGAGGCAAGCCTCAAGAGCGCCTACGATGACCTGGAGCTACGTGTCCGTCAGCGCACGGCAGAGCTTGCCGCCGCCAAGGAGGTCGCCGAGGCTTCCGACAAGGCCAAGTCCGCGTTTCTGGCAAACATGAGCCACGAAATCAGGACCCCCATGAACTCAATACTGGGCTTTCTGGAACTGGTACTGGACGGCTACAATCTCTCGGAACTCGACAGACAGTACCTGGGCATTGCAAGGAAGTCGGCGCGTGCCCTGCTGGGATTGATAAACGACATACTTGACGTCAGCAAGATGGAGAGCGGTAAGATGACGCTGGAGCTTAAACCCTTTAACCTCGGAGACCTGCTCCAGAGCGTGTGTCAGATGTTCGATGTCAAGGTACGTGAAAAGGGGCTTGATTTCACGTACAATATCGATCCAGCCCTCGACGGTAACTTCATAGGCGATCCACTGCGTCTGAGGCAAATAATAATAAATCTTGCAGGTAACGCCATCAAATTTACTGAAAGGGGCAGCGTCAACATAGAGGTACAACCACACACGGAAGATGACCTCATCCGCTTTGACATCACCGACACTGGGATCGGTATACCCGCTGAGAGTCAAGAGGGGATATTCAATGCATTTACCCAGGCAGACGGCTCGATGACAAGACGCTTTGGCGGCACCGGCCTTGGCACTACGATATCCAAGCAGTTGGTTGAGATGATGGGTGGCCGCATCTGGGTTGAGAGCGAGCCGGGTAAGGGGAGCGTCTTTCACTTTACCGTCAACATCAAAAAAACGGATAAGGTCTCACAGTACCAGGTTCAAGGCGTAGATGCTACCGGTGGCAGCCTGTATCTGACCAAACCACACAGGGTCTTCAGGATACTGGTGACGGAGGACATAGAAGAAAACATTGTCCTGCTAAAGACACGCCTGGAGCACCAGGGGCATACCGTAGTGGTGGCTAGAAACGGCATAGAGGCCATTGAGCGGTTTAAAAACGATGCCGTTGACATCATCCTTATGGATATTCAGATGCCACGGATGGATGGCCTGGAGGCCACGCAGCATATACGTGCCCTGGAGGCTGAATCCAATGGACATATCCCCATTGTCGCCCTGACGGCCAGCGTGATGAATGACGAGATGGCAACCTATGTGCACAGGGGGATCGATGCCGTCATTGGTAAGCCTGTTCAGTTTGAGCAGCTTTTTGATACAATAGAGAATATAACCCCCGGCGGGGTTGGGCGGATGTCCGTTGAACCATCGGTTGGACAAGAGGTGCATCTGCCGGTTAAATTGCCATTGCTTGAGGGTATAGACGTGGAAAAGGGTATCGACACATGGATGGATTCAAGGGTTTACGCAGAGGCCCTGGCGGAGTTTTCGCTTAAGTACGGTGACGTAGCCAGTGAAATATCCTCGCTCTTTGAGGATAACGATATGGAGGCGGCCAGGGCAATCGTACATGCCGTCAAGGGTCTGTCGGGGAATCTGGCAATGCCGCAGGTGTATGGTGCCTCACGGGAAGTTGAACATGCACTCAAGGAGCGAGACATTGACCAGACCAAGGCGTTACTGGAACAACTAAGGGTTGCGCTAAACACCGTTGTCGGCTCTATCGGCAAGCTCCGGCAGGGGCAGGGTCGGATCGCGGAGCAGACCAAGGCCGAATTTGACATATCGGGGATAAGCGCAATCATTGCAGGGATGATGCAGGCATTTGAGCGATATTCTCCGGATGATGTTGAACCACTGATAATACAGCTAGAGCGGCATTTCAGTGCGGACCGGATAGAACCAATCAAGAGATATGTACAAGAGCTGGACTTTGCCGGGGCAAGGGTTCAGACAATAAAGTTTGCCGCAACATTGGGTGTAGAGGTGGAGGGATAATATTATGTCAGAGAGCAAGCACGGCGTGTTGATTGTAGACGATGAGCCTGTCAACAGACAGTTGTTGAGGCAGATATTGATGGAGCGGTATAGGTTGTCCTTTGCCACGGATGGTGTAAGCGCCCTTGAGGCTGGGGTGAAGGTCAGGCCGGACCTGGTACTGCTGGATATCATGATGCCAGGTATGGATGGCTATGAGGTCTGCCGACGTTTGAAGGCCGACCCTGTAACGGCTGATATACCTGTTATCTTTATAAGCGCGCTGACGGAGATAGATGAAAAGGTCAACGCATTTAACAGCGGTGGTGTAGACTACATCTGTAAACCGTTTCAGCGTGAAGAGGTTTTGGTACGGGTCAATACACACCTGAAATTGTACAGCCTGCAAAAGGCACTGCAACAGAGGGTGCAAGAGGAGGTTGACAAGCGCCGCCTTGACGAGCAGATGCTGGTTCAGCAGTCCAAGATGGCGGCCATGGGGGAGATGATAGGTGCCATTGCCCACCAGTGGAAGCAGCCGCTAAATGCCCTTAGCCTTACCATACAGGATATGGAGATTGCATTTGACGTGGGCGAGCTCGACAAGCAGTATATTGAGAAATCGGTCAAACAGAGCATGGCGCTGATAAAACACATGTCTCAGACGGTGTCTGACTTTCAGAATTTCCTGAAGCCTTCCACCCACAAGGATAGATTTAGCGTAGCGGAGGCATTTTATGACGTGGCCGCTCTATTCTCCGATCAACTCAAGAAGGACGGCATCGAACTACGCCTAAATCCACCCAGGACACTTGAGCTGTATTCAAGCGGATATATCAACGAGTTTAAGCAGGTAATCCTGAATCTGATAAACAACAGTCGTGACGCAATAAAGGCAAGCAGAAAGAGTGGGCAGCCTGATGATAAAGGATGGATATCCGTTGACATTGAAGAAGCCAATAACCAGGTAGTAGTGCGTCTGCGTGACAATGGCGGCGGAATAGACCAATCCGTGATCGACAGACTCTTTGAGCCATACGTTACAACCAAGGGAGCCGGTGGCACGGGTATAGGGCTGTACATGTCACGTGCCATTGTAGAGGGAAAGATGGAGGGTTCGATATCCGCTTTCAACACGCAGGGTGGTGTGGAGTTTGTCATCACGCTGCCTCTTATATAGCGTATTTGGGTATCCTATTTATATTTCATGGCAAGTATACTTTAAGGCAAGAAAAGAAAGGGGCGACTCCGCTCGCACAGCGACGTTACCGCGCCCCCTTCAGAACCCCCTGCAAGGGGACCAGTCCCCTTGACCCCTTTAAAAGAATTTTACCATGTTTTTTTAAGAGGATACCCTTTTTTTATATTTGCATAATTGAATAAATCGTGATATCATACTTGTATCGTTCATTAGGATAGGCAAGGGTTATAAACCTCTTATTGATGTAACATTAAAAGATTTATTGTATGAGGTGACGTTATGAAGAATGTGTCCATAGGGACAAAGACCTTGTTACCAATCGTATTAATAACAGCTATCGGCATCATAGCAACGGTGGTTGTCACGGTGAAGTTGTCAAAATACCTTGTGATAAACGAGATAAAAGACGGCGCAATCAGGGGATATAAGGATACCGTGTTAAACGCGCTTACGACTATGATGTTGGCAGGCAATATCAAGGATAGCAAGAGGCCGTTTATCGAACAGATGAACAACATAGTCAGGATAAAACTTATAAGAACCGATGCCCTTGACAAGGACTACGGCAAAGGAAACGCCGACGAATACGCCTCGGACCCCGTTGAGAGCGACGTGATTAAGACCGGATGGGAGAAGGTTGTGATTGAGGGGGAAAACATACGCGGTGTGTATCCCTACATTGCAAGCAAGAACTTCATGGGAAAGGACTGTCTGGGCTGTCACAACGTCAAGGAGGGAGAGGTGTTGGGTGCAGTCAGCATTACGGTTTCAATGGATAAGACGATGGGAAGCCTTAAGAGGATAGAGTACATCTTCATAGCCTTGGGAGTGCTTGGGTTGGTAAGCGTAATATTTATTTTCACGTTCACATTTAAGTTTACCCACAAGCCTCTTGTTGATCTGGCAAGGGACCTGGAGCTGATCGCATCAGGCGACTTGAAGGTTCGTTTTAATTACGATGCCAAGGACGAGGTAGGAAGACTATCACAGGGACTTAATCATATGGTAATAAGCCTCAAGGACATTATAACCGAGGTCAAAGACGCCGCCGATGCCATGTCGGATGCAAGCGGCAACCTTAAAAGCAGTTCCGGCAAGATGGCAAACGATGTAGTCAATCAGGCGGAGCGTACCACCCAGGTAGCCACTTCCATAGAGGAGATGTCACAGACGGTCTCGGACATAGCGAGGAACATCTCAAACATAGCGATATCGGCAAGCAACACCGTGGAGATAGCACGTAAAGGCTCAAGGGTAGTGGAGCAAACGGTCAAGGAAGTAAAGAAGATAGATGAAACGGTCAGGGAGTCGGCCTCTTTGGTTGAGTCCCTTGGCAATCGCTCAAATCAGATAGGTGACATCGTCAAGGTCATTAACGACATAGCGGACCAGACCAATCTCCTGGCGCTAAATGCGGCGATAGAGGCGGCCAGGGCCGGCGAACAGGGCAGGGGATTTGCCGTTGTCGCCGACGAGGTTAGAAAGCTCGCTGAAAAGACCTCAAAAGCCACAACCGAAATAAGCGCAATGATCACGACGATGCAAGGGGAGACAGGCATGGTCATTACCTCAATGCATGGCAATCTCCAGAGGGTCAATGACGGTGTCTCCTACTCAATGCAAGCTGGTAAATCCCTGGAGGATATCTTATCCAGTGTTACGGAGCTTCAGCACCTGCTGACAAGCATTGCCTCCGCCACCGATGAGATGACCTCGGTGGCAGATAACGTTACCAGAGACATAGAAACCATTGCAAATAGCTCAAGGGATACCACGGTGTGTACGGATGTAGTGTCACAGGCCTCCTCCCACCTGGTTACACTTTCAAAACGTCTGCGAGATATCGTAAGTCAGTTCAGCGTCGGACGCAATCTACCCTCAAAGCTGTTAAAGTAGGGCCGTGTCAGGGTATTGGGGGGCAGGGTGTTGGGTCAGATGTTTTCGCGAACCATTTTGTAGAACCTGCACTCTCTGCAATCCGTCACCGTTATGCAGTAGATGCAGTAGGGGTTTTTGCTGCTGAAGGTTCCAGCCAGCAGCCAGCATCTCCTGCCTGCCTCCTGCAGGTAGGCCGGGCAGCGCGTGTATGTCTGAGGGGGGCATTTCATGGATTGCCAGCATGGTTCCCTCTCTTTCTTGTTTATATCCAGTTTCTCAAAGGCCTTCACCAAGGCCTCATAGGCCATGCGTCCAGGGCATGGTTTCTTTTTTTCCATTTGCCGTCTATTCCCTATGCGATATTGTAACATAACTTACATGATAATTTGGGGTGCATAAGAAAGTCATGGATAATGGATTCCTGCTTGCCCCTGTTGTCGCCAGGGGCAGGCTGTGGAATGACCCCTGTTCGAGCCAGGGGCAGGCACATATGGGCGCAAAATACCATTTCCTGTCATTCC
>JADGAE010000035.1 GCA_015232165.1 Nitrospirota bacterium | reverse complement strand
CTACGAACAGGAGCTGCCGCTTATAAAGGTCGGACAGAGGGCAGAGATCGGTCTCGGTTATTCCAACGACAAACCGCTTACGTCTAAGATTGATTATATCTATCCGGTGCTTTCCGGGGAGCGGCGCACGGCCAAGGTCAGGTTTACGATCCCCAATCCCAAGGGTGATCTCAAACCACAGATGTTTACCAACGTGGAGATAGGCATTGACCTTGGTCAGCGTCTGGTCATCCCAGATGAGGCGGTCATAGACACAGGCGTAGAGCAGAGGGTCTACGTGGACAAGGGAGAGGGCAACTTTGAGCCTCGGCTCGTGCAGTTAGGTTTGAAGAGTGGCGGCATGGTGGAAGTCACAAAAGGCCTCAAGGCAAAGGAGCGTGTCGCATCCTCAGCAGCATTCCTTATAGATTCCGAGGCACAGCTCAAAGGTATAGCGCCGAAGAAATAAAATACAAAGAAACCCTCATGAATCTGAACCTTGACATTTTAGGATGCATAATTTTATAGTACCCTCACTGTTTTGCTATAGTGAGTTTGAGTTTGCAAGGTCATACGTTGTGTGACGGTATTTAATAACAATAGAGTGGCTTAGAGAAGGAGAAAGAAGCTATGCTTGAAAACGTGTTGCTGGCCCTGGTTATGGGGTTCAGTGTAGTGGGCGGTGTCGCGGCATTTATGCTTGCCAAGTGGGTCTTGGGCAAGGATACCGGGACGGATGCAATGAGGGTTATTTCCGACGCAATTAAGGAAGGTGCCAACGCCTTTTTGAAGAGGCAGTACAAGACGATCGTCTATCTGGCGCTGATGTTTTCAGCGGTCTTGTTTATTGGCTATGGGTTAATTCGGGAGCACAGGGACTTTGACCCTGTGGGTACAAGTATGCAGTTGGCATTTTGGATAACCCTGTCGTTTGTACTTGGTGCGATATGTTCGTTGTTTGCCGGCTACATAGGCATGTGGGTCAGCATACGTAGCAATATCAGGTCGGCAGCCGGGGCTATGACCAGCGTAAATATGGCCCTTCAGGTGGCGTTACGTGGCGGTGCGGTATCGGGACTGATGGTTGTTTCGATGAGTCTGCTTGGTGTTGGTGGTCTGTACTGGTTGGTAAGGGCTTTTACGACTATCGATCCCGTGAAGATACCGTTTTTGATCGTGGGATATGGCTTTGGCGCTTCATTTGTAGCGCTCTTTGCGCAGCTCGGCGGCGGAATATACACCAAGGCCGCTGATGTTGGCGCTGACCTCGTGGGTAAGGTAGAGGCCGGTATACCGGAGGACGACCCCAGAAATCCAGCCGTTATTGCCGACCTCGTTGGCGACAACGTTGGAGACTGTGCCGGTCGTGGTGCCGACCTGTTTGAGTCCACGGCGGCTGAGAACATCGGTGCAATGATCCTTGCCGGTGTTATGGCAGAGCGTGTGCCAGGGGTAAGTCCACAGTGGATTGTGGGCGTGATGATGTTTCCGCTGCTGGCAAGGGCATTTGGTATCGTCGCCTCCATCATAGGGGTGTTGACCGTCAAGATGTCGGAGGACGAAGAACCCATGAGCGCCCTTAACAGGGGGTATTTCGTTACGGTTGCCATTACCATACTTGGTCTGTTTATAGCATGCAAGTGGTTGTTCTTTCACGAGTCGGCACCCAATGGCTGGTTTCACTTCTTCTTAGCCGGCGTTGTGGGGGTATTGACTTCGGTGGCATTTATCTACATAACGCAGTACTATACTGACTACACGCACAAGCCGGTACTGGATATAGCAAAGGCCAGTCAGACCGGACCGGCTACAAACATCATTGCCGGTATCTCCGTAGGCCTTGAGAGCACGGCGCTGTCTGCACTATCCATATCCGCGGCGTTGTTGATAGCATACCACCTTGGTGAGACTTCGGGGTTTAAGGACGCCGGTATATTTGGTACGGCAGTAGCAACAATGGGAATGCTCGGCTCCGCCGCATACGTCCTGGCAATGGACACCTTTGGACCCATCGCGGACAACGCCGGTGGTATCATCGAGATGACCGAACACCACGAGGATATCAGAAAAAGAACCGACAAGCTCGACGCGGCAGGCAATACGACAAAGGCATTGACCAAGGGATACGCCATTGGCTCGGCAGCGCTTGCAGCCTTTCTGCTCTTTAGCGCATATATCGATGAGGTCAGAAACTATGGACACAACATGCCCAGCGTAGACCTGGCAAATCCGTTTGTCTTTGTAGGCGGCTTGTTGGGGGCAACCCTGGTGTTTCTCTTTACCTCTCTAGCCATAAAGGCGGTGGGTAATGCCGCGTATTATGTTATCCAGGACGTCAGAGACCAGTTCAGGGAAAAACCGGGGATACTTGCCGGTACGGAAAAGCCTGATTACGGGCGCTGCGTCGATATAGTGACCAAGGGTGCCTTGAAAGAGATGGTTTTACCCGGACTGGTTGCGGTGTTTACGCCTATCATTGTGGGAGTCGTGTTTAAGATGTTTGGTTTCGGACCGGAGGCGGTTGCCTCTCTGTTGATGGTTGGCACGATTGCCGGTATCCTGATGGCAACGTTTCTCAACAACGGCGGCGGCGCCTGGGACAATGCCAAGAAGTACGTAGAGACCGGTTTCTATGGCGGCAAGGGTTCAGACACACACAAGGCAGCAGTCGTAGGTGACACCGTGGGCGACCCGTTCAAGGATACCGCCGGGCCTTCGCTGCACGTCCTTATCAAACTCCTGTCTACCGTAACGCTTGTGCTTGCACCTCTGTTTATTTAAGTTTATTAAGTTGTAAACAAGATATAAATGAAATGGGTCACACGACCCAAGTACCACCCAAACCTTCGCAAGGAGGGGGTCAAGGGGACTGGTCCCCTTGTGGGTGGGTCTGAGGGAGGGCAAAGCCCTCCCTTCTTTCTTCAAGGTTAGGAGGTAACTTTTATTTGGAGGAAAGATACAATCCAACGACAATAGAATGCAAGTGGCAGAAATACTGGTCTGACAACAACGTCGATGTCACCGTAAAGGACCCGGCACGACAGAAGTTCTACTGCCTGGAGATGTTCCCATACCCGTCAGGCAAGATACACATGGGCCACATCCGCAACTACGTCATAGGCGACGTCATCACGCGCTACAAGCGGATGAGGGGGATGAGCGTGCTGCACCCAATGGGGTGGGACGCCTTTGGTCTGCCCGCTGAAAATGCCGCCATCCTCAACAACGTCCACCCCCGGCAGTGGACTCTCTCCAACATAGCCGCCATGAAGTCCCAGATCGCCTCAATCGGCTGCTCCTACGACTGGAGTCGCGAACTGACGACCTGCCTGCCGGAGTACTACAAGTGGAACCAGTGGTTCTTCATCCAGATGTACAACCGCGGGCTGGCCTACCGGAAAAAATCCTTTGTCAACTGGTGCAATGCCTGCGGCACGGTCCTTGCCAACGAGCAGGTCATTGACGACAAGTGCTGGCGCTGTGACGACGTGGTGGTGCAGAAGGAACTGGAACAGTGGTTCTTCCGGATCACTGCATATGCCGAGGAACTCCTTAGGGGATGCGACACACTCAGCGGTTGGCCCGAACACGTCGTCACGATGCAGCGAAACTGGATAGGCAAAAGCACGGGGGCGGAGGTCTTGTTTGCCGTGGATGGCAGCGCCGAGACGATAAAAATATTCACAACACGTCCTGACACGCTCTTTGGGGCGACGTTTGTCTGCCTGGCGCCGTTGCACCCCCTTGCCGACACCCTGACGGCGGATAAGACCGCCCTGAAACAGATCATTGATGCTTATGGTAAAGACGACGAAAAACTCGGCCTCTTCACCGGAAGCTATGCCATAAATCCCGTCAACAACGAAAGTATCCCCATATATATAGCCAACTTTGTCCTGATGGACTACGGTACGGGCGCCATTATGTCGGTACCGGCGCATGATCAACGGGACTTTGACTTTGCCCGGAAGTATAATCTCCCAATACGGCAGGTTATCGTGGCCCCTGACACCCAACCTGGTACAGACCTAACGGCGGCCTACGAGGACAAGGGCACGATGCACAATTCCGGTGAGTTTTCCGACCTTGACAGCGAAGAGGCCAAGGCGCTCATAACCCAATCGCTGGCCACTCGTGGACTGGGCAAGGCCGTCACCAACTACAAGCTCAGGGACTGGGGCATATCGAGGCAGCGTTTCTGGGGCACCCCGATCCCAATCGTCTACTGCGACACGTGTGGCATAGTGCCGGTGAACCAGGATAAACTGCCGGTTATCCTGCCCGAGGACGTCGTTCTTACGGGTACGGGCGTATCTCCGCTTGCCGATGTTGAGGGCTTTGTCAACACCACCTGTCCCAAGTGCGGTGCAGGTGCCCGGCGTGAAACGGACACGATGGATACGTTTGTGGACTCGTCGTGGTATTTTATCCGTTTCTGCTCAAGGGGTGACGAGCCGCCGCTGAAGCAGGACAACATCGCCTACTTCATGCCCGTGGACCAGTACATTGGCGGGGTTGAACATGCCGTATTGCACCTGTTGTACTCGAGATTTTTTACGCGCGTGCTGCGTGATATCAAGGTTGTCCGGTTTGACGAGCCATTTCAGAGGCTCCTGACCCAGGGGATGGTCTGCAAGGAGACGTGGAAGTGCCCTACGGATGGTTGGTTGTTCCCCGAACAGGTCAGGGATGGCAGGTGTCTGCTCTGTGACAGTGAGGTTGTGCGTGGCAGGACGGAGAAGATGTCCAAGTCCAAGAAAAACGTCGTAACCCCCGACGAACTCACCGCCAAGTATGGCGCTGACACGGCTCGGGTGTTTTCGCTCTTTGCTGCCCCGCCCGAAAAGGACATCGAGTGGTCGGACCAGGGGGTTGAGGGTTCCTACAGGTTTTTAAATCGCCTCTGGGGCCTCATATACAACAACCTCGATTGCATCAATGTCACAAGTACAGTGGCCAAGGGCAAGATATTCAGAAAGACGCACCAGACGATCAAAAAGGTGACCACGTCCATAGAGAAGGACTATCACTTCAACACGGCCATAGCGGCGTTGATGGAGCTGCTCAACGAGTTGTCGGCCTTCAGAGCCGCCACTGATGAAGACCGTGCGGCAATAGGCATGGCTCTACGGTCGTTGATCTTGCTGTTGGCCCCCTTTGCACCCCACTTGTGTGAGGAGTTGTGGGCTGTGGTGGGAGAGAAGCCGTCGGTATTTAATCATCCCTGGCCACAGTGGGACGAGCTTGCGACAAAGGAGGAGGAGATTGAACTCGTCATCCAGGTCGATGGCAAGCTCAGGGCAAAACAGATGATCAGCGCAGACCTACCCGATGACGACAAAAAAGAGATCGCCCTCGGTAACGCTAAGGTCCAGGAACACCTCCGCGGCAAGAATATCAAAAACATACTCGTCGTGCGCGGTCGCCTCGTAAACATCGCCACAAGCGGTGACTCAATAGCATGAAAGAAAGAAAAAAAGAAAAGAAGTGGGGCGGCTCCGCCCCCCCCTCAGACCCCCCCTGCAAGGGGATTGAGCCAGGGGCGGCTCGCCCCTCACGGACCCCTTGACCCCGTAATGCTTATACGATATCTGGTAACGATATGTTTATTCATCATTTTGCATGGGTGTGGTTATACGGTTGTTAATCGAGGGAGTTTGGCTTTTGATACTGTAAAGCTTGGGAATATCACCAATGTTACGATGGAGCCTAAGTTGCAGGATATGTTGTATTCGGCGTTGACGGAGCATCTTATGCGGCGAGGTGTTCGGGTTTCCGACAGTGCCGACACTGTCCTTGAGGGCAAGATCAACTATTTTAATGTATATACCTTGTCAGAGAAAAAGGGTTATGCCTCTGACTATGAGGTTATAATCAAGGGGGATTTTACGTTGAAGAGAGACGGCGGGGATGTAAGGACGCTCAAGGGGGTAACGTCGGCATTTTCGGAGACCTTTGACAGTGCAGAGCGCTTAAACAAGCTGGTGGCAAGCAAGGAGAGCGCCGATGCCAGGGCCATTGACAGCCTTGCCATGCGCATTGTCATGGAGCTGTTGTATTAATTCCGTTATATGAAAATATTTCCAGGTCATTGATAAGCAGAAGAGTATAAGTAGCTATAACAACAGAAGAAAAGAAGGAGGGCGACTCCGCTCGCACAGCGACGTTACCGCGCCCCCTTCAGCCCACCTGAAAAGGGTCCGGCTCTCTTGCCCCCATCATACGGCACTCCTTACATCTCTATGCGATAGACAACCCCGCGGAGCTTATGAGCCGGTAACTTGTAGAATTGAACATATGACGGGGTCAGCTTCTTGATCAGTGAAAATATCTTCCAGATGAAGTTGTTTGTGGAGATGTCCTCCAGGCCGTAGAAGATCGTCTTGATGTCTATGCCGTTTGTCATCAGGATGTGCTCAACGTCCACGACCTCCATATACCCCATTTCGATTACAAAAGTCCTTATGCCGTCGGTTATATTGCTCCCCGTGTAGGCCTTGACACCAAAGGGTTCGTCTATCTTCTCCAGGGATACGATCAGGTTGTCTTCGTAGATTATGTTGTCGGCAAACATCGTGCGTACTATGTATGGGGGGACCATGTTGATGTCCCTGGCAAAGAATAATCCCGTCCCTTGTATCTTGCTAAACCGCTTGAAGAACTCAACGTAGGTAGGGAGAAAGTTTTTCAACGGCATGGGTTTAAGTCTTATGTAGAGCCGTTTCTGCCCCTTGGTGTAGATCAGGATGACGATAAAGGGGATAGACGCTATGATTATCGACCAGTAACCACCATGTGGTATCTTAAAAGTGTTGGAGGCAAAGTACACGGCATCCACCAGGAAGACAAACAGTGAAAGCAGTGTAAGTGCCCAACTTTTACGCAGATAAAATATCCAGGTCATAAACAGCCCCGTCAGCGTCATAGTCCCTGTGACTGCCAGACCGTATGCCGCGGCCAGGTTGCTGGAGGCCTTAAACTCGTACATTATGATCAACACGCTGATAAGCAGGAACCAATTGACAAAGCCGATATATATCTGACTCCTGAACTCCGTTGATGTGTAATCGACCTTGAACATGGGCATCAGGCGTGTGGTAATGCTCTGATATACGATCGAAAACATCCCACTGATCATGGCCTGCGAGGCTATGACGGTGGCCAGTATACTCAGAAACAGAAACGGGACATACAGTGGTTTGGCTTGGGAGAGGACCATCTCAAATAGTACGTTTTTGACACCGGGGTGGGTTATCAAAAAGGCTCCCTGTCCCAGGTAGTTAAGCAACAGCGCGACAAATACAAAGTACCACGCCTTGAGGATAGGAGTCCTTCCCAGGTGTCCCATATCGGCATAGAGTGCCTCACCACCCGTGGCACACAGGGTGACCTCGGAGAGGATGAAGAATCCGCTAACGCCGTTGTCCATGAGGAATTTTACCCCATAATAGGGATTAAGCGCCTTAAGCACCACGGGAGACTCCACTATGGCCAGTAATCCGGAGACTGACAGCACGATAAACCACAAGAGCATTATCGGTCCAAAAGCCTTTGCCACGCGCTCGGTACCCTTGTTTTGAAAGAAGAACAGGATGACGGCTATTATCCCTGCTATCAGGATCAAGGTGTTGCCGCTGGTATTTTCAAGGCCGGGGATGAGCAGTAGTCCCTCCACAGCGCTCAATATACTTATGGCCGGGGTAATGACGCCATCTCCGATAAGCAGCGATATGCCAATGATGGACAACAGTGTGATAAATGCCACCTGTCTGCCGGACTTTAGCAATGGTCGCAGGATTTCCTTCAAGACGATGGTACCCCCCTCTCCCTTCTTGCCAAGGCTCATAGCCAGCCACCCGTACTCCAACGTCACCAGTATGCACAACGTCCACACGATCAGTGACAGTACACCTGTGATGTTCTCACTGGTAGGTTTGGTTAGCAGGATAATGACAGTGAGGGTATAGATTGGGCTGGTACCAATGTCGCCAAAGACAAGCCCAAGGGACTTTATGATGCCTACGATGCCCGCGCTCTCTCTGCTCATAACCAGGATACTTCCATCACTGTAATGTAGTGTACTACATTATGGAAGAAAATGGCAATGATGAGATGAGAGGATACCAATTTTTGTCTGGAACACGCAGACAGTGGCAAGTATATACGGCATACGTTGCCACCACATTGAAATCATCTTTAAGACTTGGAAAAGCCACTTTAACTTCACCCAGAAGGGGCAATTAAAAATAGAAGCACAGTCGGACAGTTCATTATATAACACCTCCCCCCTTACTGCTTTCTCTTGGCTCGTTAATTATAGTCGGGTACTTAGGTGCGGAGGAAAGGCCCTTTTTGTCTTAGATATAGCTGTAACTTAAGACTGGATAACGGGAGCTCTCGACCTCTTCGGCAACAATCTCCCAACATTCGGGGCAGGTCATCAGCTTTTTCAGGAATTTGACGTTTGCCGTGTGTCCGGACTTGTCAGCCACGATGTGACCCTCTATCGGGAAACCAAAGAGCGAAAAATCCCCTATGCTATCCAGTATCTTGTGTCGCACACACTCGTCCTCGAACCTCAAACCCGACTCGTTGACAATCGAGTCTTCGGTAAATATCACGGCATTATCAAGGGAACCTCCCTTTGCCAGTCCATTTGCCCTAATGTATTCGACATCCTTCAGGAAGCCAAATGTTCTTGCCGGGGCTATGTCCTCAACGAAGGTGTCTGCATTGAGGTCTATAGAGAGGTACTGTTCGCCAAGAAAGTGGTCGTTGAAGAACAATCTGAAGGATATCTTTCTGCCCTCATAGGGGTAAATAGCTACACTTGAATGTTTATCATCCAACTTGACGGGACTGAGTATCTTTATAAATGGCATTTTTTTGCGTTGTTTTTTGATTCCGGCATCCAGAACCAGCTCTGCGATCTCCTTGGCGCTGCCATCCAGGATAGGGATTTCGGAACCCTCCACGGCAACATCCACGTTGTCAATGGACAATGCGGATAAAACCGCAAGCAGATGTTCCACGGTGCGCACAACCTCCCTGCCGTTGCCCAAGGTCGTGGCAAAGGCCGTATCCACCACCGAACTCACTCGCGCGACAAACGACATATCCCTGGATTCGGAATAACCGCCGTTTAGGTCGTTGACCTCGCTAATGTGTCCGCTCAACCTGCCCAGTCTGCTTAACTTGTCCAATCTGCCCAGCCTGTCCAACCTCTGCTTGCCCAGCCAATTGGCACCCAACCCAAGCCTGCCAACCTTATGGAAGACTATGCCGTTATCTATCGGGGCCTGCCGTATATGAACCCTGCAGTGGGTGCCAGTGTGCAGTCCAACTCCCTCAAAACTCACATCTCTTTTTATTGTACGTTGTGATCGCATGTTTGATTTTTAATCAAATTACATGCCAGAACGTACATCCTTTAAGCGCCAGAGTTGGTTGTTACTTTATGTATAAAAAAAGTTTTTATTGTGTTTTAAACGACACAATCAGACCTCACCTCCAACCACGATATCAGGTATCCTGACCGTAGGCATTGCATCAGATACGGGTACGCCCTGACCATCCTTCCCGCAGGTGCCTATGGCAAAGCCCAGGTCGTTGCCTATCATGTCGATGCAATTTAGCACTGCCGGGCCATTTCCACAGAGTGTTGCGCCTCTTACCGGTTCGTCAATCATGCCATTCCTGATCAGAAACCCCTCCTGGACATCAAATACGAAGTCCCCCGTGACGGTGTTCACCTGTCCACCGCCCATCTTCTTTACAAACAGTCCGCTGTGGGTACTCTGGATGATGTCATCCACCGGTGAGCTGCCAGGTGCCAGGTACGTGTTGGTCATCCGTGGGATGGGTCTGGATTGGTAGGACTGTCTCCTGCCGTTGCCCGTGGATTGGACGCCGTCGCGCATGGCCGTGAGCCTGTCGTACATGTATTGAGTGATGACGCCCTCTTGCACGAGGACGTTCCTTTGACACGGGGTGGCCTCATCGTCAAACGCGTAGGAGCCACGTTTGCCCGCAATGGTGGCATCGTCTATCACGGTAATCAGCGGAGAGGCTATTAACCGACCCTTCTTGTCACTGTAGACCGACAGACCCTGTTGTGCCAGGTCGGCCTCCAGTCCATGACCAATGGCCTCATGGATCATTGTACCCCCAGCCTCCGATGAGATGACCACGGGCATCCGCCCGCCACTGACTCGCCCGGCCCTGAGCATCCCTACGGCTCGAAAGGCCGCCTTTAACGCAACGGCTTCCACATTTATGTCATCAAAAAGCTCAAACCCCATGCTCCCTCCAATGGTCTCGTAGCCGGTTTGAATTACGTCGGCCTCTTTGACAATTACGTTGATGGCAAAGAGCGTCTGCACCTTCTTGTTCTCACACAGGTTGCCGACGGAGTTGGCTATCAGCACGTTCCTCACGCTATCCATATATGACACGCTAACCTGCACGATCTTGTCGCTGACCTTTCTGACTGCGGAGTTGGCCCTGTGTATGAGGGCTATCTTTTTTGCCATCGGCACGGTCTCCGGCGGTTGCAGGACGACGTGATTTACCGTTGGTCGCAACCGTCTAAGGTCGGCAACCATGCCGGTGGTGTTGTCCCTGACGGCCCTGCTCACCGTCAGCGCACACTCATGGAGGGACTCCCTGGCCATATCGTTTGTGTAGGCATAGGCCGTCCTGTTGCCAAAGATCACACGCATGCCAACGCCGCACTCCCTGCCCGTTGATATCTTTTCTATCCGCTGGTCCTCCATCGTAATCGACAGGGGCGTTTTATCCTCAAAGTATACATCCGCGTACTCTCCGCCACAACTCAGTGTCGTCTTTAGCAGTTCCCTGCAAATGCCTTCGTTTAACATATCCATGTGGGTCTCCTTCTTTAGATTATTCGCAGGGGATTCCATATATTATGAGTCCCCAAAAATTTTATACACTTTATATTGCTAAAGATACTTGAATATTATAGCAGATGTACCGTGAAAATCCTATTGAGTTAAGACACAGGGCAGGGCAATCGCATTTGAAATTCTGCTGCATTGATGAAGGTATGCTGAATGAG
>JADGAE010000034.1 GCA_015232165.1 Nitrospirota bacterium | reverse complement strand
TACCGGTTATCTGATAAAGTTTGGCAACCATGTCCATACACCAACCGTGATGTTTAGAAATCTCAGGGACACTCCCTTCAGGGCCAATCCGTCTATAAAGAGGATGCTTGACTGGTATCTGTTTATAGAGATGTCCATGCACGGCAAGATCGCCCATCAGGACCTGACGCTTACACGATACCGACGACACGGCGCAAATATAACCAGGACAAATCTCACGGAAGACATACTGCTGACCCTTTCCCTTATCGAGGCCAACTATCCACAATTTATCAGAGAGGTCCAGGAGTCAAGGGCATATATGTACTTGCATCAGTTCAGGAAAAACAGGATAACGGGTTACGGTAAGGGGCTTTTTTCGTATAACCCCCTACTGCTGACCTATTCACTGGCAACGGCTGTTGCAGACAAGGTGATAAAACGATGGGCACATTAAAAAAGGGCTGCCCGATACATGGCAGAGGTAAGGCTGACCGCACCCATGGTAATCCCCTTGTGTTTTTTATCGTCACGGTATTTTTCATATTTTTGTGTGAGTTTATCATAGTGCTGTCCCTTGACGATCTTGCGCCCAGGCTCAGATTTCACAAGGAGTTGGTTGATGCCGCTATGTTATCGATCATGCTGCCTGTGCTGCTGTATTATTTCTTGTTTTTTCCTTTAAAGAGGAGTCTCCTTGCAAATGCCAGGGCCGGTGCAATAGAGACGGAGCGGTTAAATCAAGACCTGCTCAGGCAAGTATCCGGATTGCAGGAGACGGAAATCCTGTACAGGTCGCTGTTGGAGGCCATCCCTGATATCGTGTATAAGGTTGATCTGGATGGCAACTTTACGTTTGTCAGCAGTGCCGTCAGGGTGCTTGGCTATGAGCCTGATGAGCTTATTGGAAGGCACTTTAGTACGATAATAGCGCCGGAGGAGGTAGAGTATGTCAGTCGCGAGGCCGTATTGCCAAGGTATATGGGGAAAGTGCTAGGGGAGCATCACTGCCCTAAGCTGTTTGATGAGCGCAGAACCCTCAACAGGAGTACGCGTGGCCTGGAGGTACACATAATCAAAAAGCGCAGCCCGGATACCGCCGGCGAAACAGCCCCTCAGACACATAACACAATCATTGGCGAGGTAAACAGCTCCGGCGTGTACAGACTTGACCACGATGGCAGTAAGAGTGAGTTTATTGGAACCCTGGGGATAATAAAGGCAACAGATCAATGGGGGTCATCCGGTGTGATAAGGGACATCACCGTGCGAAAACAGGAAGTCGATAGCCTATTGAGACTAAAAAAGATAATGGAAGATATAACCCAGGGGGTCTCTGACAGCATGAGCCTCATGACCGATGACTTCAGGATATTGTGGGCAAACAAGGCCACGGAGGATAACACCGGCTACAAGATCGAAGAACTTATAGGGAGATATTGCTACGAGGTTACACATAACGTAGATAGTCCCTGTGATTCTCCCCTGCACCCATGCCCTTTAAAAGAGGTCATGACCACGGGTAAGCCAACCACCATGTTGCACGCCCACCTTGACAAACAGGGAAACAAGAGGTATGTGGAGGTTACCGTCTATTGTATAAGCGATGAGGGTGATGATGACACCACCAACAGGTACATCTACGTATCGAAGGATGTTACGGATAAGAAGAAGATGGAGGAGAGTCTATTTGAGTTAAACAGGCTGCTTGAGGAAAGGGTGCAGCAAGAGACCATGTTGAAGGTCGAAAAAGAGCAGATACTGATACAACAGTCCAAGATGGCCTCCATGGGTGAGATGATCAACTCAATAACCCACCAGTGGAAGCAACCGTTAAACGCCATATCGGTTACGGTGATGGAGCTGGCCGAGGCCCATACATTTGGGGAGTTAAACGAAGCTTATCTCAACTCACTGAGGGATAACATACTGCAGCAGGTGCAATTTATGTCTAAGACAACGGAAGACTTTAAAAACTTTTTGCGGCCATCTAAAGAGAAAGTCTCATTTGACATAAAGCAGGCAACGGAAGAGATCATAGCGATGTTTTCCCCCTTGTTTAAAAAGGGCAATATACGGATAAACCTGAATGCTCCCCAGGAGGGGACATTTGAGGTATTGGGTTATCCAAATGAGTTCAAGCAGGTGATACTGAATCTGATCAATAATTCCAGGGATGCCATTGTCTCAACGAATGCTCAGACGAGCCGGGAGGGGCGTATTGATATCGGCATACACAATGAGGGTGGCAGGCTGATACTTTTAACGATCCGTGATAACGGTGGTGGCATATCACCGGAGCTGCTCGAGAGGATATTTGAGCCTTATTTTACGACGAAGTCATCGGATAAGGGTACCGGCATAGGCCTGTACATCTCAAAGACTATAATAGAGGGTAATATGGGATGGCGGCTGAAGGCAGGAAACATTGACGGTGGTGCAGAGTTCAGGATAGAGATATTGACATGGCCCCCGTGTCAGGGCAATCGCATTTGAAAAAAAGTGTATCCTCTTTAAAAAGCATGGTAAATTTCTTCTCATGTTTAAAAGGCATGGATTCTCGCTTTCGCGAGAATGACAATAATAGCCGTTTTTAAGATATGTCATTCCTGCGTAAGCAGGAATCCAGGAAGCGTAAAGGCATAGTTACCATGAAATTTAAAGAAGATACAGGGGTTGTTAATCTTACTCACTCAAAGTTGGAAAGAGCCATGAATTTTAATCCGCTTTATGTTAGAATAGTGTATTCAAAGAAACAGGATGTAACAAGGGAGGCAGTGCCCCCATTCTTTCTTCTTGGAGATTGGAATGAGGTTTGAGACTATAGCGGTGGCACATACACTTTGGTTGGTGGCTGCCGTGGGTGTTTTCTACGTGGTATCGGTGCGGCTGCGGGGCAGGGCGCTTGACGGATTTGGTGCCAGGGCTCTGTTGAATACCACATCCGTCAACACCGGTATGCGCCACGTAAAGGCGGCCCTGGTAATTGCGGCGCTCGTGTTTTGCACGCTGGCATTGATGAGACCACAGTGGGGGTTTCACCTTGAGGAGATTAGGCAGTACTCTTCCGACATCCTGATAGCACTGGATACGTCAAAGAGCATGCTTGCCACCGACATCAAACCCAACAGACTCCAAATGGCAAAGCTGGCCATCGGGGATTTCCTGAAAAGGCTCAAAGGTGATCGTGTGGGCCTGATTGGTTTTGCGGGGGAGTCCTTTGTGTTCTCTCCGCTGACAGTTGATTATGGGGGCTTTATGCTTGCACTAAACGACCTCGGTGTGAATTCCATCCCCGTTGGTGGGACATCCATACGCAGCGCCATCGATGAGGCCGTCAACCTATACGCCGGCACCCCCTACAAGGACAAGACCCTCATCCTCATAACGGACGGCGAGGACCACGAGGGAGGCGTCCTTGAGGCGGCAGATAAGGCCAAGACGGCGGGTGTTGTCATTTACACGGTTGGCATTGGCACGCGGGAGGGGGAGCTCATCCAGGTGGCTGATGACAGCGGCGGCAAGACGTTTGTCAAAGATGCCGCAGGGGGTATTGTCAAGACGGCCCTGGATGAGGAGACGCTCAAGAAGATATCCCTTTCAACCGGAGGCACCTACGTCAGGGCAGGGGGGACGGACCTCGGCCTTGACCTCGTCTATAGAGACAGGTTGTCCAGGTCGGAGAAAAAGGGTACCGAAGAAAAGATGAAAAAGCGCTATGACGAACGCTTTCAGATTCCCCTGGCAGTGGCCGTATTGCTGCTGGCTGTGGAGTCCGTGTTGGGGGAGCGCAGGAGGGGGCTTAAATAACGTGTGGAGGGTAGTAGTAGTTGTTGTTGTCGTGCTGTATGCCGGCAACGGCCTCCATGGTGCGGCAAAGGGCGAGGTGGAATCCGACGTACAGAATTTCAGGCTCGGTGCCGAGTCCTACCGCAAGGGAGATTATGGCAAGGCGGTTGAGCACTACACCAAGTCCATGGTTGGCAACGACCCGGCGGTGGAGATGCGTGCACACTACAACGTCGGCAACTCCAAATACATGATGGCCAAAAAGCTTGAACAATCTGACCCCTCCGGCGCTCTTTCGCTATACCAACAATCCCTGCAATACTTCAGGCGTGCCATAGAGCTTAACGAAAAGGACATGGATGCCAAGGTAAATTATGAGCTCACTGATAAAAAGATAAGGGAACTCTCAGAGAGGTTAAAGAACCAACCCGGACAGGATAAAAAGCAGGACAAAAAAGACACCGCCCAGGACGATAAAGCCCAAAAGGACAAGGACAAAGAACACTCCGCCAAACAAGGCAATCAAACAGAGGACAAAGGCCGGGAAGATAGAGACAAAAAAGGTTCAGAATCCGGGCTGGAACCTAAACATGAACAGCAGAGTCGTGCAGGCAAGGATAACAACCAACGACCCGACAAAGCCCCCCGTGATACGGCCCCCCGTCGTGCCCCCGGGTCGATGACAAAGGAAGAGGCCGAGATGCTACTTGAGGGGCTGAGGTACGAACAATCGGGGGACGTCCTGAAATACAAGGAATCGCAAAAGACCCACTCTCCGGTTCTCAAAGACTGGTAGCAATACAAGGACAAAAGAAACGGATGACTTTCTATTCTTCATGGCCCGGCCTTTGATGCCAGTGATTGTACTACCTGTACGCTGGTCTTACCCAGTACTATTCCCTCACGTTTGATTACAATGTGGTAACTGTTTCCGTCTTTACGCGGGAAGTCGCTTCCTTTTATGATATTGCCGGGCAGGAGGGGGCTTTCATTTTTTTTTGCATTACCCTGCAGGTTGACTTTTACCCCGGCATTGCCGTTGACGTTTGTCTTTACATCCACGACTTCCAGGACATCGCTGGCGGTGATGCTTATTATTTCTCCGTTTGTGTACCAGCGTTTGACTCCTCTGTTCTGGCGCAGCACAAGGTAGTCCATCCTGGGTTCCTCGATATGTAGGTGGACGGCACCGATGACGTCCTTGCCGGAGCTGACTTCCATGGTATATGAGTTATCTCCGTTGTTGTTGTAACGTTTTACCTTGAGGGTATTGATAAGGAGTTCCTTTCCGAAGGCCTTACCGGCAACGGAACCGCCGACGTCTATGAGATTTACGCTCAGGTCCTCCGTCCTGTAGCCGTCGGTGACAACGTCCGTCAGCTTGATGACATCCCCCCTGACCGTCTTAAAGCGCTCGGAGTTTTTCAGCACCTGTCTGAGACCGTTGGATTCAACGATGATGTACTTAAACGAAGGGGGCTGCCCGTTGTAGGCGGCGGTGTCATCAGTTGGTGCAAACCCGACCTCGCCGCACTTATAGCCATCCTTCATGACAACGGCCTTCAGTGCGGAGTCAACGACAAACTCCCTGTTGAGGTCGCTGGAGCCGCCAACCCCTATGATGTCCACGGTAAGGCCGCGCTTATAGTTTGCCACGATGTCGGCAATCTTGACCCTGTCACCGCGCCTTACACTCAGGACGTGCGTGTTATAAAGCAGGTACTCCCTGCCGTTTAGCGATACCACAATGTATGAAAGGCGCGGGGTCTCAAGCTCTATACCGGGGTTTTCCAGTATGATGTCAAACCTCTCCATAAAGGCGTTTATGACCATGCTCTGGTATCTCATTTTCTTTTCAAGGTCCTTTATTTCCTTGGATGCCTCAACACCAAAGGCCGGTATGTTGTGTGTTGACAGGGCATAGAACGTTGCCGACTTACGCTGTTGTGCGTGCATGGTGTTTTTGTCAAACGTCCTGTGGTTGTTGAATCTGAAGAGGTGATTCTTGTCCTTGATCCGCTGGTTGACTCGTTTTATAACGTCTTTGGCGATATAGGCCAGGTTTAACACCCTGCCATCCTTTGTGTTAAAGACATCCGTGTCGGCGATGACGGACTGGCCGAACCTGTCGGGGTTGACCAGGTCGCTTTCGTAGCGCTCCGAGTAGAACCCCGACCCCTCATGAAGGTTAAGCAGAAAGTCACTCTGCTTTATGAGGCCCTTGAGTATCTCGACCACGCTGTCCTCGTAGTATTCCTTTGAGGTGACGTAGTCAAACCTCCTGTTCATGTCGCTGTTTATAGCCCTCTTGCGTTTTATGATGGAAAGGAAGTTGGCCCTTGGCACTACGATCAGGTTGCCCTTTTTCAGGGTCACGTCGGCGTAGAGGTCGGCAGTCATATACCCACCCGGCTCATCCCCCTGTATGCCGCCTATGATCAGGAGCGTCTTGCCCGGTTCCTTACCAAAAATCCTGTAGACGTGCAGCTCGTAATCGGTGCCGTCGAAATAAACCATGTGTTCGGTCTTGGACAGGGCCTCGGAGTGCGCTACGAAGAGGACCAATATGGTTGCAAGCAGGCATGTTACTTGCTTGTGTAGCAGAGTCATGTCCTCAGGTCAACGTTTTTCTTTAAGATAATTGTTCCCTTGTCATCGTAGACCAGGAGATACAGCAGTTGTAGTTTATGGAGTGTAACACTGCTGAGTGTCTTGGTAAAGTGTTTCTTGATTTTGATGTCAAAACTCTCACCGGTAGTGTACTTGACCGGGGTGCCGTTTTTTATTTCAGCCGACTGGGGCAGTCCATAGTATTTATCATCAATCTTCCACACAACAAACACATAGCCTGTCATCTTTGCGTCAGTGATACGGGACTTGATGACGTCAAAGGATATGATTAGCAGATTCTTTTCCTCCAGGTTTGTTATTTCCAGGGCATCGGCATCTACCGCTCCCGTGTTTATCGTTTTGGAGTCAAAGTCTTCCGGCTTGGGATTGTCGGAGGCCGGCGCCTGTACGTGAGAGATGAAGTTAAGCCTCTTGGTCTCCAATGACTTCAGGGATTGTTTCAACGAAGCGTTTTCTTTTTCGAGGTTGGCCAGCTTCAGAGGCAGGTCATTGTTGACTCTATACCTCAGTCCAAGGTAGAAAGACACCACAGGGATTAACAGCATCAAAGAAATCAAACAGGCAAACAAGGTCACGGCCATCTTAAACGTCCTGGCCTTACCGCTCTTATCTCTGAAATATATAAGTGTTATGGTTTCTCTTTTTTTCACAATGGCTTTCCGGGCGACAACATTCCAATGGATTGTCCATGCTAATAAGGTCTTTGTTTTTATTTCAAGTGTTTTTATGTTATAGGCAGTTGTGTTAATTCTTCATTGCCCCTGCCTGGCATGTTTGCCTGGTTTGCCGTGTTGCCCTGATCTACCATAAGGCAGTCCCCGACAAACAGGGCACCGGTGTAGACAACTATCACGGGGGTTCTTATTTCGCCATACATCCTGGCCCTTGCGTGCAGCTCAACCTTTCTTATGGCCTCAACAATGCCCCTGACCTCGCCCGATATGATGGCGGTATCGACCTTGATTGTTGACCTCAGCACGCCCTCTTCCCCGACCACGAGCGTGCCAGTGGCGTCGATTTCGCCCTCAAATACGCCGTCTATCCTCAATATCCCGTCAAAGGACAACCTGCCCTTGATGCTCACGCCGCAACCAATCAACCCGTTTATCTTGCCGTCACCCTCTGCCACAACCGCTCACTCTATCTCTTGCTTGAAGGAGACTGAAATCCCGCCTTCTATTTCATTGTTCTGCATCTTTGAACGTCCCTCAAACAACCCGCCCTCAAGTATGGCAAACTTGGTGGTATAGACATCGCCAAAGACCTTACCCTTTGTCATGATCTCGATATACTCGCGCGCATGGATATTTCCCTCAACCAGGCCGCCAACCACGACACCATTTGCGTATATGTCACCCTTGAGATGGCCCTTTTCGCCAACCACAACCCAATCGGCCTTGACATTGCCCTCAAAGCCACCATCCAGGCGCAAGGTTCCCTTTAACTCTACGGTTCCCTTTATTTGGGTGTTTACACCAATCAGGGTTTCTATTCTGTCGTGTTTTTTACCAAACATAGCATCCTCGAGCTTCCAATCTACGGTTTATCTTCTCCCTCTTGTGCCAGAAAGGTTATTGGATCAACGGGGTTGTTGTTTTTCCAGACCTCATAATGGACGTGAGGTCCGGTGGAGTTACCGGTGGAGCCCACATAGCTGATTACATCACCCCGCTTAACTCCCTGACCAACCTTAACTACAACCTCCTTGTTATGTGCATAGCACGTAGTAAACCCAAAGCCGTGCTCTATAACAACCAGTTTGCCACTTCCCCCCGACCACTCGGCAAAACTCACAATGCCGTCAGCCGTGGCGTGCACTGCCATACCCTGTGAGGCCGCCATATCCAGACCCGAGTGAAACTCGCTCCTGCCCGAACGCGGATGTATTCTCCAGCCAAAGCCCGAACTTATATGCGACGAACCAACCGGGGAGCCATGCGGGGTGGCATTATAGACATTTCTCTGCTTGTTGAGGTACTCCTTGATCTCATTCACTCCCTTGATTGATTTCTCTATCTGTTTTCTTAATAATTCCATGTCTATGGAGCCGGAGTCATCCGTTTCGAGGTTTTTAAAGACATCTTCCTTGGTCTTGAAGGCAAAGAGTTTTTTAAACTGAGCCTCCGCCTTTTTCAGTGAGTCAATAGTGCCGTGCATATCCGTAAACTGACGGTAATAGAAATCCGATCTGGCCTTTATTTCGTTGTACTTCTTGGTGGTCACACCCACCGAAACCATATACCCCGTAAAGGCAATCCATATGGCTACCAGCATAACAATACCAACGGAGGGGAGTTTCATTCTGTATGTCTTTTCATTAGTGTGGGGTATTATCAGTATTGTTATAGGAGTAAACAAACGACGTATAAATTTCTTTATTTTCAACATCATCAACTCCACTTGCTCTCTAAATTCTTGTGAACGGATCTACACAAGTATCAACAGTATATCAGAGGCGTTATTAAAAATGCAAGGGGTCGAATTGCCTGGGTGCATAAATTTTTGGTGGCGTCAGGGAAGCATTATTTACTGTTTTTTCTAAATAGCCATTTATAGCAAATTTCGATTGGATTAACTACAAAATTCACGGCACTTTAATGGGGTCAAGGGGACTGGTCCCCTTGCGGGGGGTCGAAGGGGGCGCGGTAACGTCGCTGTGCTAGCGGAGGGGGTGGGGCACCCCGGCCACAAAACGCCCCTTTCTTTTCTTGTATTGCACCCAATCGAAACGCGCTATAATGCTGTTTTTGGATATGGATTCCCGTTCCCTTCCCTGTTCAAGCCAGGGACATGGTTCAAGCCAGGGACATGTTTCACGGGAATGACAGGAAATGGCATTTTGCGCCCATATGTGCCTGCCCCCGGCGACAACAGGGGAATGACACTTACCTGTCAATACCACAACGTTTTTGCAAATTCCATTTAGTTTTGGTATAAAATCCATCGTGTTGCGTCAAGTAAAAATCCATACCGAAGGGGATTGTAGTTTAGCGTGAAATTGTTGTACAATAAAAATACAAGAAATTTTTAAGATTGGGAGTCGGAGAAGATGATGACGGAAGTGTTGTTTAAGGATGTATGCAAGGCCATTGATGTATTGAGTAAGCAGGAGAGCGCTACCCATACGATACACGAGATACTGTTTGCCATGAAGGACTCTATTGGTATAAATTATGGGGCATTGGTGCTGAAAAATCAGGAAAATGACTATCTTGAGATAATAAACCGGTATAACATATCGGCACACTTTAGCACTTCATACCGGCGGGGTATCGGCACGGGCGTTGTAGGCAGGGTTTTTTACAAGGAACCGGTTGTTGTTGTTACCTCAGACAGTGATACGGATGCATACAATGACCTGTTGATGGAGGAAGACTACAAGGTGTCAGTAGCGGTACGGGTGTCGGTTGACGGCCGCAGCCTGGGCTTTATATCGGTCTACTTTGACAGGGCAACTGAGGTCACACAAGGGCTGCGGGAGTTTCTTGTTGCCATGGCCAGATTGGTTGCCGAGGCCCTGAGGAAGCAAAGATTCACAACCCTACTAAACGAACTCAGGGACATTGACTCTACCACCGGACTGACATACTATCACTTTTTCCACCAGAAGCTGCGCGATGAGTTTGAAAAGAGTCGCCGACACAAAATCCCCCTCACGTTGTTCATAATGGATATGGACAACTTCAAGAACGTATTAAACGTCTACGGCATAGATGTAGCCAGGAGTCTATACACCGAGCTGGCCGATCACCTTAAATCGTGTATCCGCGGTATAGACGTGCTGGGGCGTTATGGCACTGACGAATTTATACTCTACATGCCCAATACCCCGGTGGATAAGGCGGAGGTGGTCGTTGAAAGGTTCCAGGAATCCCTGAAGATGGAACGATTTACAGAGAAGAACCTCTGCACAACTCTATCCATAGGCATGGCCACGTTGGCGGAACACGAAAGACTCGACGACCTCCTGATGCATGCACAGGTAGCCCTCTACAACGCAAAGGTCACCGGCAAAAGCGTTGTACAATGTAAAGACTGAGAACCACAAAAGAGGCAATATAGATGTGTCCCCCCTCCCTTTATGGAAGGGGGAGCACCCCTGATTCAACCGTCAAGTTACGGCTTCATGGCAAGGACGATAAGGGGGGTTAGTCGTGTGGGAGTCGGTATACCCCGGCTTTATTTGGGTTGTCGCATGCCTTGTCCAACCTCGCGATTAGTTCCATAAAAAGCAGATGCATGCCATAGGGCGTCTCTTCCATTGGCTGCTGTTTTTCACGCATTGTTGCGACTAAAAGCAAGTCTGCCGTGTCAGCCATGAAGGTCAGCATGGCCCTGATCTTTTCCAACTCGTCTGCCATCCCACTAAGTCTGTTGCCACCGGGTCTGTTGCCACCAGGTCTGTTGCCACCAGGTCTGTTGATAGTGCGGTAATCATTTTTGGTAAACTCTTTCAATGTTGCCTCCTTTTGACATAGTCATTTATATAATGTTACTATTGTATATAAACAGTGTATTGTTTGTCAAGTGTATAAAGTGTATCTTGTATGCAATATTTATAAACATTATACAAGGAGGTGTTTATGGACCAGGAGCGTCCTGGAGCGGTAAAGAACGAAGACGTAGAGAGCAAGGATGAGAAGGTAGTGTTTTTCACCTCTAAGTCACAGTTGGCAAGGATAGAGGACTTTCGATTCTCTTGCAGGTTGTCCTCGCGTGCAGAGGCGGTCAGGAAATTAATCGAGATAGCCATTGTGGTCATTGACGAAAAAAAAAAGACCTCACACTCTTTGACCAGTGATCACCTGAAGGCTGCCGAGGAACAAGAGCCCTACATATCAGATCAGAAGCCTGCCAGGAGCTGTAAGAAGAGCGGTAAGAAGAAGTGATGCAAGCAGGGGTATATTGTTAGGGACCCTGCCTCATGTGTTAGTCATCGAGCGATTGATTTCCTGCACTGTGGTGGTGGCAGTGCCAACCATGCCTACGACTATGCCGGCGGCGTGATTGGAGA
>JADGAE010000033.1 GCA_015232165.1 Nitrospirota bacterium | reverse complement strand
AGAAGTTTATGACCATCCTGAGGATAATTGCAAAAGAGATTGTCGGAAGCGACTTAAATTTCGATGAAGTTAATATAAAGATGAACATCAGGGACTATGATCTGGCCGGTCTCAACGATGACCTCAGAGACCTGGAAAGCATGGATATCTTATCGGAAGAGGATATTGATACACTAAAGGCATTTCTGAGCTATGTCGTTGCAAAGGATACCTATATTGATAGTGATGATATCTACACTATAATATTCGGTAAAGGGAAAAGGATAATATGGCACTAAAGGGCAAAGCCGGGAAACAGGCAACGCCTGAGCCGGAGGAACCGTCTAAGACAAAAAAACCGACGAAGACTAAAAAGTTAGTCAAGGCAGAAGCATTGCATGAGGTGCAAGAGTTCCCTGAGCCGGAGGAACCGTCTAAGGCAAAGAAACCGACGAAGGTGGCTAATCTGGTCATAGTGGAGTCTCCGGCCAAGGCCAACACGATCAAAAAGATACTGGGCGAGAGTTTTTCGGTAAAGGCATCGGTGGGGCATATCATAGACCTGCCCAAGAAGGAGTTGGGGGTGGATACGGAGAACGGTTTTTCACCTACCTACGTCACCATCCCCGGCAAGGAAAAGGTAGTCGATGATCTCAGACATGCCGCTGCCAGGGCCTCTGCCGTATACCTTGCCCCCGACCCCGACCGCGAGGGGGAGGCTATAGCATGGCACATCGCCAATGTTATCTCCCGACAGGCAAAATCAACCATCCTGCCGGATATCTACAGGGTCAGGTTCAACGAAATCACGGAACGTGCCGTTAAAGAGGCCATTGACAACCCCTCGGTCATCGACACCAACAAGGTAAACGCCCAACAGGCCCGCCGTATTCTGGACAGACTGGTGGGGTATGGTCTGAGTCCCCTGTTGTGGAAGAAGGTCAGACGAGGGCTGAGTGCGGGGCGAGTCCAATCGGTTGCAGTCCGGTTGATTGTTGACAGGGAACGCGAGATCGAGGCATTTATAACCCAGGAGTACTGGAGCATCACCGGACTGTTTGACGGCAGTGAAAAGCCTACCTTTCTCTCACGCCTGTTCAAGTATGAGGGCAACACGATTATAGAACGGTCGCCCGATAGCAGTAAGTTTTACATAACATCCGAGCAAGACGCCACCAGAATCAAGGACAGCCTGGAAGGTCAATCCTATACCCTTAAAAACATAGACAAAAAAGCCAGGAAACGTCAACCCTCACCACCCTTTATCACCAGCACGCTTCAACAGGAGGCCTCACGCAAGCTGTACTATCCGGCGAAAAAGACAATGACCGTTGCCCAAAAGCTCTACGAGGGCATAGAGATAGGCGATAAGGGTTCCGTAGGTCTGATAACCTACATGCGTACCGACTCCACACGTACAGCCCCCGAGGCACAGGCCTGGGCAACACAGTACATACTTGACACATTCGGAAAGGAGTATCTCCCCGAAAAGCCGCATAAGTACAAGGTAAAGGCCAACGCCCAGGAGGCCCACGAGGCCATAAGACCTACGTATATGGAGTATCCGCCCGAGAAGATCAAAAAGTACCTCCACAAGGACCACTACGCCCTGTATGAACTGATATGGAAGCGTTTTATAGCCAGTCAGATGGCCGCCGCACAACTGGATCAGACCACCTTTGAGATAGTTGATGCACACGAAACGGCCATATTCAGAACCACTGGGACGGTGATCAAGTTCAACGGATTCCTGGCCCTTTATTCTGAGACGGTAGAAAATAACGACAAGAACGACAAAGAAGAAAACGAGCTACTACCCACTCTAAAGGTTGGGCAATCACTAAAGCTCCTGCAACTGGATGCCCAACAGCACTTTACGCAGCCCCCGCCCAGGTATAACGAGGCATCCCTTGTAAAGACACTCGAGGAGAAGGGTATAGGCCGTCCCAGCACCTATGCAACCATCATGTCAACGATAGAGGACAGAAAGTATGTCGAGAAACAGGAGAATCGTTTTAAGGCAACCGAGCTTGGCGTCGTGGTCAACGACATGTTGGTGGAGCGTTTTCCGGAGTTGATCGACATACAGTTTACGGCCACAATGGAGGACAACCTCGACAGGATCGAGGATGGTGCGGTTGTCTGGACCAAGGTTATAGGGGACTTTTACCCCAACTTCCGCAACGAGCTTGATGTAGCGGGCAACACCCCGGGCAGGGTGAAACCCGAGGACAAGCCCACCGAAATAGACTGTGACAAGTGCGGCAAACCAATGGTCATGCGTTGGGGCAGACACGGGAGGTTCCTGGCCTGTTCCGGATATCCTGAATGTAAGAATGCCAGACCGTTAGACTCCCCCGGTGGGGATGCAGTCGGCGTCGAGGAAGAAAAGACGGACGAGGTCTGCGATAAATGCTCCTCCCCGATGATTGTAAAGCGCGGCAAGTATGGGAAATTCCTGGCATGTTCAAACTACCCCAAGTGCAAGAACATCAAGTCTATGCCAACGGGGTTGAAATGCCCCATAGATGGCGGAGACCTTGGCCAGAGGAAGTCAAAGTGGGGAAAGCCGTTTTATTTTTGCGGCAACTATCCGGGGTGTAAGTTTGCCTCTGCGTACAAGCCTGTGCTTGAGACCTGCCCGCAGTGTAAGGCCACATACCTCTTTGAAAAGACCGATAAGAATGGCAGTGTCAGCCTCTCTTGCAGTAACAAGGAGTGCGATTATAAGCACGAGACCTCTTAGCCCCTTGACGGTGTGTATAGGTGGGGCGCACAGTGGGTGTGGCAAGACCACGCTGGCCGAAGGATTGCTCACCGCCCTCGGAGGCAGATGGGGGGCCATCAAGTACACCAAGACCGCCTTCTACACCGGAATCATCTCCGACAGGGAGACGCTCCTGCAGGAGGGCAAGGACACGGCCAGGCTTTTGGGGGCCGGGGCCGTTGATGTCGTGTGGGTACAGGCACCCTTCCACGAAATTGAAGAAGTCCTGGGCATGGCCCTTTGCAGCGACGGCCTTAACGGCGTGGATGGTATCATCGTTGAGGGCAACAGCCCCATTGAGTTTTTACGCAGCGACCTTGTCGTCTTTGTCTACGGTAGGGACATGGCACGCGTAAAGGAGCATGGCAAACAGGCCATGGAAAGGGCCTCTATCGTCGTTGTCAGGGACGGCAACACCACAGACACCTTTAACACCTTTGCCGGAAAGAAGGTTTGCTCCGTATGCACTATTGACGAAGAAAACGAGGATTGGAGCGACTGTCTCAGCGTTATTATTAATGACATAAAGAATAGGCAAATCGACAGGATGGGGTGTTTTTAGAGTTGGTTACGACTTTTTTTGAGTTGGCGCTCTCTTGCTATTTCACTGCCGCGATCCTTGGGATAGTGGAGCTGGCGGTGGGAAAGGCCTCGGTCTCCAGGGCCATGAAGGTGCTGATCGCCCTTGGTTTTGTACTCCACACGGTCAACGTCTTTTTGAGGTATGTCGTTGGCGGACATATGCCCATAGCATCCATGCACGAGGCCACATCGTTTCTTACGTGGAGCATCGTCTTAATCTTTTTTATAATCGAACTAAAGTACAAAATAAGCCTCTTGGGGTCGTTTGTGATGCCCGGGGTGTTTATCCTGATGTTGTCTTCATCGGTGTTGCCGCGCCAGATCAAGCCCATTGATCCAACGTTGCAGAGCTACTGGCTGTGGATACACACGACGTTGGCCTTCCTGGGAGATGCCGCCTTTGCGGTGGCCTGTGGCATTGGCGTTATGTATCTTGTTCAGGAGCGCTTTGTTAAGTCCAAGAAACTCGGCGGGTTGTTTCACAGGCTGCCCAGCCTCCAGATGCTGGATGATACCAACTATCGGTTGTTGACCATAGGGTTTCCGTTGTTGACCCTTGCCATTATAACGGGGGCGGTTTGGGCGGAGGGTGTGTGGGGCACGTTCTGGCGCTGGGACCCAAAAGAGGTGTGGTCGCTGATAACGTGGCTGTTTTATGCAATGGTGTTGCATGTGCGCACACACTCGGGTTGGCACGGCAAGAAGTCCGCCATACTGTCGGTTATCGGTTTTGCCGCCGTCCTGTTCACGTTCTTTGGCGTCAACCTCCTGCTAAAATCGCTGCATGAATTCTAAAAGAAAAGAGAAGAGAAGAGAAAAAAAGGGGCGGCTCCGCCCCCCTTTAGAACCCCCTGCAAGGGGGCCAGCCCCCTTGACCCCTTCTTTCTATACTCTTACCTTATGAATATAATTGTAATAGGGTTGAATCACAAGACGGCGGATGTGGAGATTCGGGAGAGGCTTGCGTTTACTCCGGAGATGCTTGTTGAGGGTTTGTCGTCCATCAGGGGCATACGGGGGGTTAGTGAGGCGATAATCCTGTCCACTTGCAACAGGGTGGAGATGTATGTCTATGCCAATGATGGTGTTAATATTGCGGAGGGGATAAAGGATTTTTTGTCGAGGTCTCGTTCGTTGGACAGGGGCAAGTTGGAGGCGGCACTTTATGTGCATTTTGATGATGAGGGGGTGCGGCACATATTCAGGGTGGCCGCAAGTCTGGATTCGATGGTGGTGGGGGAGCCACAGATACTGGGACAGTTGAAGGCTGCCTTTGACCTGTCGTTGACCAACAAGAGTTCGGGGATAATCCTCAACAGGTTAATGAAGAAGGCCATATCCGTGGGCAAGCGGGTGAGAACTCAGACCGGCATAGCGGAGAATGCAGTCTCCATAGGTTATGCGGCAGTTGAGTTGGCCAGGAAGATATTTAACAATCTTGGCAACAAGGTCTTTATGCTGCTTGGGGCGGGGGAGATGGCGGAGCTTGCCGCGCGTCACCTCACCAACTGTGGTGTCAGGGAGGTCATTGTGGCAAACAGGACGTATGAGCGTGGTTGTGCGCTAGCCAAGGAGTTTTCGGGGCGGGCGATACAGTTCAGTGACTTCAAGAAGGAACTGGTCAACACGGATATCGTCATATGTTCAACCGGGGCAACCAACTACGTCGTCACGCATGACGAAATGGCTAAGACCATGAAGGACAGACGGCTTAAGTCTGTCTTTATCATTGACATATCGGTGCCAAGAAACATTGACCCCGACATCAATCGCATAGACAACGTCTATTTGTATGACATTGATGACCTCAAGGGCGTGATTGACACAAACATCAATCAGCGTCAGAAAGAGGCCCTCAAGGCATCCGACATCATCGACGAGGAGGTCGAAGGGTTCAACAAGTGGCTGCAATCCCTGGATGCTGTGCCGACAATTGTGGCCCTGCGTGAGATGGCCGACGATATCAAGAAGGACGAGCTTGCAAGGCTCTTTAACAAGCTCAACACCCTCGATGAAAGAGACAGGAAGTCCATAGAGATCATGGCCAACTCGATAGTCAACAAGCTGGTGCATCCCCCCACGGTAGCCCTCAAAGAAGGTGCCGAAGACAAAGACACACTCATTTCCACGATCAGGAAGCTCTATGGCCTAAATGGCGACAGATAGGCTTTCTCACCTCTAAGAAAAGAAAAAAGAAGGGTTTTGCCCTCCCTCAGACCTCCACCCACAAGGGGGGGATGAGCCACCCCTCCTTACTTATTTGTTGGGAGTTCTATTGAGAATGTTGTTCCGAGTCCTCTCTTTGAACCAACAGTAAGCTCTCCGCCGTGCTCCTGGACCACCTTCTTTGTAATGGGCAGGCCTAGGCCATTGCCATTGAGGTACTTGGTAGAATAAAACATGGTAAAGATATTTTCAATATCCGACTGCCTGATGCCGCAACCGTTGTCGCTGACCTCTATATTGGCAAGCCCCACCACCCTGGAGTGGGTTCGGATAACGACCCTGGCCCTTTCGTTGTTTTCGTACTTCTTGTCCTTACAGGCATCTATGGCATTAGCGACGAGGTTCATCAGCGCCGTATGCAGGGCCTTGTAATCGAAGGCAAAGACCGGCAGGGTGTCCTCCAGCTCCGTGATGACCTCCACCTCCGATGCAGTCACTGAGGCCTGGAAGGGCTGTGTGACCTCCCTCACCAGGTCGTTGACGGAACCCGGACGGAGTTCCAACTTACCGGTGCGTGAGACGTTGAGCAGGTCGGCGGTTAAAGTCTCCATGCGCGAAATGCCAAGCTCGGTGACACCCCAGCCCTCTTTCAGCAACTCGATGTTGTGCTCGGCAAGGGCGACATTAATAATGTACCTACCCCCCTGAAGGGCGTTGAGGATATTCTTGGTCCCGTGGATTATCTGCGCTATCGCAAGGCCAATGGCGGCCTGACGTTCTTTTTCGATCATCGCCTTTTCAGCCTTTATGCGCCTTTCAATCTCCTCCTTGAGAGCAATGTTTGTCTCCTCCAACCGTATGATGTCACAGTAGGAACGCAGACATGTAATAATGGCCGTATAGAACCTCTGTATTGTCAGGTCGCTCTTGTCCAGGAAGCCGTTGATGTCGTAGTCCACAATCACGGATTTTTCGGGGGCAATGCCCGGTTGTCCTGTCCGGATCAATATTCGGACGTACCTGTTGCCCAACTCCTGCCGTATGTGCTTGACCAGATACAACCCGGACTGCTCGCTCTCCATCACCACGTCCAGGACAATGATGGCCGCATCGGGGTTGTCCTTAATCACTTCTCTGCCCTCCTGTGCCGAAAAGGCCGACACGAAATGCAACCTCCTGTCCTGAAAGACAAAATCAACCAGCGTGGCCCTCGTAGTCCTGTGCACCTCCGGGTCGTCATCGACTATTATCACCTTCCAGGGGTGGGGGCCGGAGTCGGCTTGAGGCTCGGGTTGTATGTCGGGGGTGTCTTCCTCTAAAAACAGATAAGGTTCCGAGTCTTCTGTTATTATTATGGGTTCCTGCATGTCCCAGAGGCAATTTATTGGCATGGCAGCTCCCTGGGCATAGAGATCGTAAAGCTCGTTCCTAAGGTCTCCGTACTCTGGCAATGGATGTCGCCACGCAGGGTTTGATGCACGATGTTGTATACGATGTGCAGGCCAAGACCGGTGTTGCCGGCCTTGCGGTTTGTCGTAAAGAAGGGGTCAAATATCTTGCCCAGGATCGCCTCCGGGATACCCTTGCCGTTGTCGGCAACTGTCACGGTTACGTTATTTTGTTTCTGCACGGCCGTGATATCTATGTTGCCGCTGTCGTCTTTTTCAAAGGCGTGGGTGATGGCGTTCATAACCAGATTTGTGATTACCTGGGCAAATGCACCTGGATAGCTGTCTAACTCGATCTCTTGTTCGCATGTAATCGTGATATGATGTGAGGTCTTTTTTATCATCGGTTTCAGACCCAGCATGATGTCCGCTATATATGCCCTGAGGTCAAACCGTCGGCGCTGCTGGCTCGTCTGGTCGCCCGAGACCATCTTGAAGCTCTTGATCATGTCGGCTGAACGCAGGAGGTTTCTCAGGATAATGTCGCCGTCCTCTTTAACGACCTCCAAGTATCTCTGCATGGAGCTCTTTGTCAGGGAGTTACTCTGAAATGAAATTATAATGTCCTGCGTCTTTTCCTGCAGGTGTGACGCCGATAGTACGGCATTGCCTATGGGGGTGTTTATCTCATGTGCAACACCTGAGACCAGTTGACCAAGGGCTGCCATCTTTTCGGCCTGGGCCTTCTTCCTCTCAAGCATGTCATTAAAGACCACCACGGCCCCGGAGAGGCTGCCGTGCTCATTAACGATTGGTGTTGCCACGTACTCTACGGGAAAGCTCGTGGCGTCCTTTCGCCAGAACATCTCGTCCTCCACACGATATACATTGCCCTCCTTGAATGCCCTATAGATAAAGCAGTCCTCATCAGGCCGGTCGACCTCCCCGGGACCGTACTTGATACAGTGATAGGGTTCGCCCAATAGCTCTTCCAATTGCCAGCCCAGCATCTTGGCGGCTGCGGGATTTACAAAGGTTATCTGTCCGTTGCGATCAAGGCCGTAGATGCCCTCACCGGCGGAGTTGAGGATCAACTCGTTTTGACGCTTTACGCGCTCCAATTCCTCCTCCGCCCCCCGACGCGCTATGATGCCGGCAAGGGTGTTGGATACCGCCATCAGGAACTCCTCTTCCATGGGACTGCGTACATGGCCATCCTTAAGGTACAGGTTGAGCACGCCAAGCAGCTTGTTCGTAAAAATGATCGGTACACAGAAATGCCCGTGCGGCATCATGCCATCGAATCTGATATCGTGCCGGTCGTCAACGCTATCGGCAAAGACTATCTCACCGGTGGCAGCCGACATGCCACAGAGACACCTACCAAAGGGCACATGTCTACACAGACTCAACAAATCCTCGGAAAGCCCCCTCTGAACCCTCATCTCCAGGACATCCCTCTTGGCTCCCAATAGAAAAATAGCCCCCTTGGACTCAAACTCCAACCACGGGATCGTTATGATCGTATCCAGCACCCTGCCCATCTGCTCCGTCAGCGATATAGGCTCAAGCGAAATCCTGACTATCGTGTTCAACACGTTTTGTATGTGATAGTGCAGCTTCAGTACCCTTTCCGCCTTGCTGTTGTACAGGGCTATCTTTATGGCTGCATACAGCTCACTCTCCTGGAAGGGCTTTAATATATAGCCGATGGGGTTTGTCTTCTCCACCCGTGCTATGATCTCCTCATCAAGGTAGGCCGTCAGATATATCACGGGGATGTTAAGGTCGGTCTTTATATGCTGTGCAGTTTCCACGCCGTCGAGTTTGCCGCCAAGGTTGATGTCCATCAATATCAGGTCCGGGCGCACCTGCCTTGCCTTTATTACAGCCTCTTCTCCGGAATAAACCATGCCCGCCAACTCATACCCCCACCCCTGGAGTAACCTCTGAAGCCCCATTGCCAATATAGCATCGTCATCTACAATTAATATGCGTTCTTTTTCCATAATATATAATTGTCTACTTTATAAATCCCATACTCTGATATAATACCACTATTTTACACTTTACAACAACAATAGATAATTTTCAGCCAATTGACACGGTTGACATTGCTGTGGTGTTTAGTGTTTAATACTATAGATAAAGTGAACGTAATATAGACCTTTGGTCAATAAAAGAATGTTTTGTTAGGAGGTTTTTTATGGCAGATATAAAGGCGGATCAGGTACTGGACACCAAGGGGCTAAACTGCCCGATGCCTGTGTTAAAGACAAAAAAGGCCCTCGATGGGATTGACTCCGGAAAGATACTCGAGGTGATTTCAACCGACCCGGGGTCCAAGTCCGATATCCCGGCGTTGTTAAGCAGGTTGGGACACGAGTTGCTGGAGACCAAGGAAAGCGGTAACGCTATCTCCTTTTTCATTAAGAAGGCATAAGTTAAAGTATTACTCTAAACTTTCCATTCCTTCTTACCGATACATACGTAGTTTGTTTAAAGGGAGTCAGATTTGGCTGAAACGCTATGGCAGGGACGCAGAGGCATCAGGATACGGAATTTGTATATAGGAAGGATGGGAATGCAGGGGGTGATTCTCGCGATTTTCGTGCTTTTTGGTATGGCTGTACCGATTAATGCGGAGATATTCAAGTTTGTCGATGGCGACGGGGTGGTATACTATACGGATGTCCCCCTAAGGGGGGCCAGGGCCAAGTCGGGGTCCGAGTCACCAAGGCAGCAGGGTCGGCAGGATTTAAAAAAAGACGCTGCCGTGCGTGTGCACAATAAGCCATCCCCTGCAAAGACACCTGACGTTGCCGCCCAAAAGGGTACGTCAAACCGGGATGTATCAAACAACGAAGTGGCAATGCCCCGCATAGAACCACCCGGTATACCAATTATGAATGTCGGCACAGACCACGAGACAGTGGTGGAGTCGTTGTCGAAAAAGCACGGCCTTGACCCCGTACTGGTTAAGGCCATCATAAAGGCGGAGTCCAATTGGAACAGCGCGGCTATATCGCCCAAGGGCGCTATGGGATTGATGCAGTTGATGCCGGGTACGGCAAGCCTGCTGTCGGTTAACAACCCCTACGACCCCGCTGAAAACATTGACGGTGGCATGAGGTATCTTAAGTATCTGTTGACGCGATTTAATGGCGATGTCACTATGGCCGTAGCCGGTTACAATGCCGGACCGGAGGCAGTGCAGCGCTATGGCGGGGTGCCTCCCTATGCCGAGACCAAACTCTATGTCAACAGGGTACTGGAGAGTTACAAGGGGGGCAACGTGGGAGGTGGTTACGGTACATACAGGTTTTACAATACCCCCATTGTAAGGAATGTGGTGAGTAATATCAACCGTGTGCTCATGTCTGATGGTACGGTGTTGTATACAAACACGTCGGTGCGTGGGGCGGGAGGGAGATTTTAGGATGGCCGGTAATGAGAGGTTAAAGGAGGAAATCCTGCGACTTAAGCAGTCAAGAAATGCACTCATACTCGCCCATAACTACCAGATCGACGACGTGCAGGATATCGCCGACTACACGGGTGATTCCCTTGAGTTGTCACGCAAGGCGGCGGCTACGGACTTTGATGTCATAGTCTTCTGTGGGGTGCGGTTCATGGCCGAAAGTGCCGCCGTCCTATCACCCGGCAAGACGGTCCTACTTCCGGCCTCTAATGCCTTCTGTCCGATGGCGGAGATGATCACGGTCGACTCACAACGTGAAATATACGCTGCCTTTCCCGGCTATTCAAACCCGCCGCAGTATGTATATCCGTCCGCCTTCACGCTCAACGACATCAGGAAACAGTACCCCAACACCCCCGTGGTTGCTTACGTCAACACTACGGCCGAGGTCAAGGCACACAGCGATGTCTGCTGCACATCGGCCAACGTCGTCAAGGTCATCAACTCGCTCTCCGCGGGCCGGGTCATCTGCATACCGGATAGGAACCTGTCCATGTGGGCGGCAAAAAACACCGACAAAGAGGTCATTGCCTGGGATGGCTACTGCCATGTCCACGACAGGATACGACCGGCAGACGTGGAAAAGGCCAGAGGACAACACCCCCAGGCCATGTTCATGGCGCACCCGGAATGTAGATTGGATGTCCTGACCCTTGCCGACCACGTTACAAGCACGTCAGGGATGCTCCGGTTTGCCCGGACCTCTACGGCAAAGGAGTTTATCGTCGGCACCGAGGTGGGGCTTATGTACCGCCTCAGAAAAGAAAACCCCGATAAGACCTTCTACCCCCTGCGAAAGGACATGCTCTGTCCCAACATGAAAAAGACCAACCTCCAGAGTGTATACAACGCACTGGTTGAGATGAAAAACGTCATCACGGTGGAAGATGAAATCCGTCACCCCGCCCGGATCGCCCTGGACAGAATGCTCTCCATTTAATACTCTTGCCCAATTTTGACAATGTCACATTTAAGTAAACATATGGATTGTCTGAACCATGATTACACAGATTAAAGGATTTACAGGAAAAAAAGCACGAAGCTTTCTTAACATAATCCTGATAATCCCTTAATCCTTAAAATCGTGGTTCAGACATCTTTATGCTTAACTCACCTTACGCACAGTGTATAAAG
>JADGAE010000032.1 GCA_015232165.1 Nitrospirota bacterium | reverse complement strand
CGCGCCCCCTTCAGAACCCCCTGCAAGGGGGCCAGCCCCCTTGACCCCTTTATAACGCATTTTTATTACCACTTGTTATCCACCATTTTCAAGAACTGCATAAAATGCTGGTTTATAAAAAGTGCGAAAATATGGCTGTATAAAGTCCAAAATTAACTGCAACTACCTGATATAATCTTAGTTTATTTGACAGAATAAATTAACCATGCGTCCGATCTTTTATCTGTTGACAAAGACAATTGCATTTATAGATACTATTCATAGCGGCTGAAGTTTGCGGAAGTCGTTTGTTATCTTTTTTTTTAATAAGAAACTCAGGAGGTTTCATGTTATGTATAACAGCGCCAGGGAGTGCTGGAAGGCTATATTATCTTCCCATAAGGAAAATAGAGGACTACTGTCGGAGATAGAGCAGTTTGCCAAAAACAGTGCCGACACCACCAACGTCGTATTCGGGACATCGGGCTGGCGAGGCGAGATCGGTATTGATTACACGTTTAACAATCTCAGGATCGTCACCACTGCTATTATTGACATGTTTAGGGCACAGGAGCCTGATGTCATGCGAGCGCTGGGAGTCAAGGACTTCGAGGAAATAAAAAAACGAGGTGTAATCGTGGGCCATGACAACAGATTCCTTGGCCCGGAGTTTGCCATGGTCGTCATCGGCCTCCTCAACAAGCACGGCATAAAGGTCTACTACAGCGGCGAGACTACCACGCCGGAGTTCTCCTCCGCCCTTGAGGAGTTGTCCGGGGCTGCCTCGATAAACCTCACGCCATCACACAACCCCGCCACCTGGGCAGGATATAAGTTTAACCCCTCAGACGGTGGCCCGGCTGGAGCTGAGATCACAAAGGTCATAGAAAAACTCAGCAACGCCATGATGGCCAAAAAGGTCATAATCCCCGAGCAACAGCCATCCGAGTACGAGAGGATCGACCCGGTCTCCCTCTATCAGAGGTTCATAGACAGGAAGAAGACCTTTGACATGGCCAAGCTCAGGGATTTCATAAAAAAAGCCGACGTCTTTATCTGTATCGACCACATACACGGCGCCTCGCGCAGCCGACCAAATCGTCTGCTTGGAGACAGCCCAAAGATACAATACATGCGCACCGAAGACGACAACCTCTTTGGCGGCATAGCCCCCGAACCGTCTCAGGAAAACATGAAACCCGTCACCGAGGCCCTGAGGCAGAGCAAGGCCGCCCTCAAACTCGGCGTCATCATAGACCCCGACGGCGACAGGATACGATTTACCGATGGTTATACCGAACTGCCAATGAACTATTTTGGTGCGTTGGCCCTGCATTTTTTCAGCAAGTACAAGGGTCTCTCCGGCGTGGTGACAAAGTCCGTGGCAACGAGCAACTTCGCAAACGCCATTGCCAAAAAACTCGGTATCGGTATAAGAGAGACCATGGTGGGCTTTAAGAACTTCAGGCCATATATGCTGTCAACGGCAGCGCCCGATGACAAGGCTATAATCGCCTTTGAGGAGAGCGACGGCATATCCGGTTACAATCATACGCTTGAGAAGGATGCCATCTTCGGTCTGCTGGCAGCTATTGACATGATGGCCACCACGGGGCTGAACATCGGACATTATTTTCAGAATGTCCAGAATGAGTTTGGATACTTCTATCCCGACAGGGCCGGCGTGGCCGTTGACCGCTCGCTGGTGGGAAGACCGCTCCTGGATAAGCTCTCGCGCATCAAGGATGCCATGAAGGTTGGCTCTACCGTCAGCTTTGGTGCCGTTACAAAGACCGTCAAGGAGATCATCACCCTTGATGGCACCAAGATTATCTTTAACGATGACTCCTGGCTGCTCATCAGACCCTCCGGTACGGAACCAAAGGTCAGGTTCTACATCGAGACGCGTTCGGAGAAGGAGAAGGAGATCATGTTTAAAAAGGCCGAGGAGATTACGAGAAACGCCATAGCCTCATAGATGTTGACTCTCGGGTTTTTCCGTTTAAAGGGATCATGAAAAAAGAAGATATCATAAAGGTACAGGAATTAGAAAAAAAACTCCAGTACAATGAACGCCTCAAGGCTGTCACTAACAAGATCAACTCGGTAAGCAATATCGATGAGATATTTATAAGGCTGACAAATGATATCCTCAGCCTCTTTGACGCTGAACGCATAACCATCTACGCGATAGACCCGATGAGAAACGAGCTGTACTCCAAGCACCTGGTTGGTGCCGAGATCAAGCGCATAAGGCTCCCCATATCCGCTTCGAGCCTGGCCGGATACGTTGCCTATACGCTGGAGACCATCAACATCCCCGACGTCTACGACACGGCTACCCTCAAGGCCATAAACCCACGCCTGACCTTTGACAGCAGTTGGGATAAAAAAACCGGCTTCAGGACTAAACAGGTCCTTGCTACCCCGATAAGGTTTGAAAACAGACTCTTTGGGATCATCCAGTTTATAAACAAGAAGGAAGAGGAGACCTTCAGCAAGGAAGACGAAAAGAATATAGTTGAGATAGCACGTATCCTTGGCATTGCCTTTCGCAATCAATCAAAGATGCTCACCACGCGGTTTAACTACCTCGTCATGCAGAACATCATTACGGACGAGGAGCTAAAGCGGGCAATTATAGCAGCCAGAGAGCGCAAGAAAGAGATAGAGACGGTCCTCATGGAGGAGTTCAAGGTACAGAAGAAGGATATCGGTGCGGCCCTCAGTCAGTCGTATGGGTACAAGTTTATGGAGTACTCGGAAAATTACTTTATCCCCAGGGACATAGCCAAGGGGCTTAACCTGAATTACCTTAAAAACGCCCACTGGATACCCATATCGGCAACGGGGGGCAAGGTGGTTGTTGCCATTGACAGCCCCAACGATATGAAGATAAGCGAGATCAAGAGCCTCATTAAAGCCGATGACTATGAGTTTTACATAGCCCTGAAGGAGGATATCACCAAGTTCATCAACTCCCTTGAAAAAGACAATGACTTTTCTGCAAGACCTATATCTTCGGTATCGGATATCATAAGCGAGCTTGAGGTCAGGGAAGAGGATGACCTTGACAGGACCGACAGCAACCTCGATGAAAACGCCGGCGCTATCGTCCGGCTGGCAAACAAGATAATAGTGGATGCCTACGAAAAGGGTGCCTCTGATATACATATAGAGCCAAGTAAGATGAAAAAGAAGGTGGATGTCCGCTACAGGGTTGACGGTGCCTGCCTCAGACACATTGAGATACCCTACTCTCACAACAGCGCCCTTGTTTCGAGGCTCAAGATCATGTCAAGCCTGGACATCTCCGAAAGACGCATGCCCCAGGACGGCAAGATAAAGTTCGCGTACAAGGAAAAACAGATCGAGCTTCGGGTTGCAACCCTGCCTACGGTAGGTGGAGAGGCCGTTGTAATGAGGATACTGGCCGCCAGTGAGCCTATGCCCATCACTGCGCTGAGGCTTTCGGAGAGAAACATCAGGGAGCTTAGAGACATAGTGTCCAAGCCATATGGTCTGGTGCTGGTGGTGGGGCCGACGGGTTCGGGTAAGACAACCACGCTGCACAGCGCCCTGGGACATATCAACGTCCCGGAGACAAAGATATGGACGGCCGAGGACCCCGTTGAGATCACCCAGTATGGTCTGTGTCAGGTGGAGGTCAAGCCGAAGATAAAGTTTGACTTTGCCCGCGCCATGCGGGCATTTCTCCGCGCCGACCCCGACGTGATTATGGTTGGTGAGATGCGTGATCACGAGACGGCTGCCACGGGCATTGAGGCCTCGTTGACGGGGCACCTTGTCTTTAGCACGCTGCACACCAACAGCGCCCCCGAGACCATTACCAGGCTTATTGACATGGGGCTTGACCCCTTTAACTTTGCCGATGCGCTCCTGGGAGTCCTGGCACAGCGTCTGGTGCGCACCCTGTGTAAGGACTGCAAGCAGCCCTATCACCCCGACAACGAGGAGTTTGAGGAACTGGTAGATGCCTATGGCAGGCAGGCATTCCCCGAACTTGGCGTTACGTATGATGACAAGTTTACCCTGTACAAGGCCAAGGGCTGTGACAAGTGCAACAACACCGGTTACCGGGGCAGGGCGGGTATCCACGAACTGCTCGTTGGCACCACTGCAATAAAGAAACTGATACAGAAGAAGTCCCTCATGGAAGTCATCAGGGACCAGGCAATCAGTGACGGCATGAAGACCCTCTTTCAGGACGGCGTGGACAAGGTCATACAAGGCATCACGGACATAAAACAGGTCAGGCGCGTCTGCATGTAAACAAAGAAAAGAGAGATTTAGCGAGTAAACGTAACCTAATGAGGTCCCGTGCGGATTTTGATTATCACGATAATTTTTCCTAATTCCAGGACTGTTTGGAACTGATAGATTTTTCTAAGATTTTCGGAGGCGGATATATGAGCAAGACTTACAATATAGGTGTTATAGGTGGCGATGGCACAGGGCCTGAGGTTATCCGTGAGGGGCTAAAGGTTTTGGAGGCTGCTGCGGCATTAGGCGGCTTTAAACTTGAATTTACGCACTATGATTTTGGCGGAGGCCGGTATCTGAAGACCGGAGAGGTGTTGCCTGACGGTGCGTTGTCGGAACTGAGACGGCACAGTGCGCTGTTTCTTGGCGCCATCGGTCATCCCGATGTACGCCCCGGGATACTGGAAAAGGGCATACTGCTGCGGCTAAGGTTTGAGCTTGACATGTACGTAAACCTGCGTCCCGTAAAACTCTACCCCGGCGTGGATTGTCCGCTAAAGGACAAGGGCCCCAAGGACATAGACTTTGTCGTGGTCAGAGAGAACACCGAAGGTTTGTATGCCGGTGCCGGCGGGTTTTTCAAGAAGGGAACCCCGGACGAGGTGGCAGTGCAGGAGTCCGTCAATACACGCAAGGGCGTTGAGCGGTGTATCAGGTATGCCTTTGAATACTGCAAGCGGCGTAATCAGGGCAATAAGCTCACCCTCTGTGGCAAGACCAACGTCCTGACCTACGCCTTTGACCTGTGGGAGCGGGTCTTTTATGAGGCGGCCCGGGAGTATCCCGACATAAAGGTCGACTACGCACACGTCGATGCCATAACGATGTGGTTTGTCAAAAACCCGGAGTGGTTTGACGTAATCGTTACCGATAACATGTTTGGCGACATCATCACCGACCTTGGTGCCATGATCCAGGGAGGCATGGGAATTGCCGCCGGGGGCAATATTAATCCCGCGGGGACTTCCATGTTTGAACCCATCGGGGGGTCGGCCCCAAAGTACGCCGGCAAGAATATTATCAACCCCCTGGCCGCCATCTGCGCAGGGGCAATGATGTTAAGCCATCTTGGCGAAGATACCTCCGCCGACCTAATTGAGAGGGCCGTCATGGAGGTCACGGGTAAACACATAAAGAGCCTAGCCGCCGGCAACATGGGCATCTCAACTACGCAAGCGGGGGACCTGGTGGCCAATTATGTGGCCACTCTATAAATATGCCAATTACGTGGCTGCGTTATAGATATGCAAACTATGTGGTAACGTATCCTCTTAAAAAACATGGTAAGTTTTCATTTATACCTTCAGAAGATAGATTCCCGCTTTCGCGGGAATGACAGTAAGAGGCATTGTCATTACTGCGACAGTAATGGGCATTGTCATTCCTGCGCAAGCAGGAATCCAGAACGTTAAAAAGTATGACTACCATGAAAGATAAAGAAGATACACGGTAACTACGATTGAGCTATAGATGCATGTAGGTACAAGGGTCATAATACTTTTTATAGTGATCAGTGTTTTTTGGTTCTTTGTCTTTAACATAGCGATAGTCTCATACTTTGAAAACAGCATGATTGAGGTTATTGCAGATGCAGTGACTCCCTATGCACGGTTGAGTGAGGCTGACCGCAGGAGACACCAACCGGATTTTATAGTTGCCGGCGATCACCCCCTCAACCGTAGTGACCTTGTGGCCGTTGAGCGGGTGCAGGATGGACGGTCATACTATATAAAGAAGGCATATATACAACAGAGATTGAACGGCTTTGGCATTATTGTCTTTGGACTGGAGAGTGCGTTGTTTCTGTCTCTTGTCCTGTTTACGTATATGAGCGTCGCGCGATTTGTCAGGGATATAGAGGGCAAGGAACGGTTTTTGAATCTGCTGCTGTTGTCGTTTAATCACAAGATAGGCAATTTTCTGTCAACCCTAAAGGTAAACGTGGAGATACTAAAGGTTAGTCCTTCTGATAGCGGTTGTGTTCAGAGGCTCGATCAGACGTGCACGCGGATAGAGGCAGACATGAAACGGATATTTAAGATGATCACCACCGGGTACGTAAACATCAAGGAGGTTGTCAACGTCGGAGACGCCATTGAGGAGATTGCGTTATTTTTCAAGCCGGAGTTAAGTTCAAGGAGCTTTCTGCTTGATCTGCATGGGGCGGCTACTACCGTCATGGCATATAGCGACCTGGAGGATATCCTGTACAACCTCATGGACAACGCCATAAGGTACTCAGTCAGGACGGTGGGCATAAGACTGCGTGTAGTAAAGAAACACGTATGCATATACATCAGAAACGACATTGCACCATCAGCGTACAAGGGTGCCGGTCTTGGAAAGGAGATCACCCTCAAGATACTAAACAGGTACGGGGCAAATATGAGCATCAGGCATCGACAGGATAGCTACTTCGTCTGTGTGAGGCTGCCACTGCCCCCCACTAAGGGATGATGCCTTAGCTTGAATATCCTCAGTGCAGGGAAGGCATTAAGCGTCTCCTCGTATATGGCACCGTCGTAGTTGCCCAGCAGAAACATCTGATTGAGGTTTGAATAAAAAAAGACGTCCTTCATCATATAGACTGCTAATATACTGCCGTCTTGTATAATCAACTCCAGAAAGATAGTGGATTTGTTTTCGTAGTTGTACTGCTTAATCACCTTGCCTCTTTCTATGAAAACGGACTTTGCAAGACCACTGGAATTGTTTATGAGCCCCGTGTTTAGGTCCAGGATGTTACCGTTGCAGGATAAGACACCGGCATTAAATGATTGACATAATAAGATGGCCAGCATGGGGTCGTCCTGATTGGCATGTTTCTGAGGGATGGCACCTCTGAGATAGTATATTGACTGGAATTTTCCAATCATGTCTTGTGTATACATAAGGTAGACGTCGTCGACCTTGACGTTGTCGATGATAGAGTTAAGCCCCAGGTCTTTATTTATGATATCTTCGGTGACCGTTGAACCTTTGGCACAGAGCATGCCAGTGATGTTGTACAACTCGTATTGACTTTCGGAGGTGAGGCCGCGGGCAATATAGTTCGTGGTGTTTGTATTCTGGGTACCACCATCATGAAATGTGGCATAGCCTGTTGTATCCACTATGGCATATCCCAGGTCCCACCAGGTCAGTATGACGGAGTCTTTAGGCAGCTTGTCCTTAAGATGATACATAGGTCTGTAGATATCGGTTGGCACCGATGGCTGGGGCACATAGGCGTATGCCGTTTGGTTGAGCACGGAGAGGAAAAAGAGAAATGAAAAGCTGTATAGTGCCAGCTCCTTCACGATATCCCTGGTGTTAAGTGAATTCATGATTATCTTGATGATTATGACTATCATGTAACCATATCCTATGCCAACAAGGGGTGCCAGGTTCATGACATATCGGTTTGAGCCTCTGAAGGTCAACAGGCCCATTATAATGATTGGCAGCAAGGGGATTAGTTTTTTTATGTGAGAGATACCAAATATGGCAAAAAAGAAGAGACCCGTCAGTGTTAGGGCGGGTGTTTTAAAGATAAACGACATGAGTACCTCAACGGGTGTCTTTTGCATCTCATCAACGGTTGAAAACACACTCTGTTTGACCATAAGTCCGGTGGTGATGTTATACTGAATCTCCCTGATATAGTACACAAAATAGGAGTTGTATGAGTGAATAATTATATCTTTTGTTGAATAAAATACGGTTGGCAGGGCAATAACAAACGAAGATATCACAGCCGTCTTAAATAACATAAAACGCTCGTATCTCTCAATATAGAGACAAGAGACCACAAACAACAGGCATATGGCAGTGATGTTAAAGCCGACCCTTTGAAGCATAATCATGCTGATAATGTAGAGTGCGCAGAAGGTGGCGTTTGTGCCGGTGAGTGAGAATCTAAGGGTTTTTTCGGTATGTGCTGACAGATAATCAAACAGCGCCATGGACCAGGAGGCTATGATTTCGATGATTTCGGATATGTACAGAGATACGATAAATATAAACGGAATGTAGGCGCTGAGTGTGCCTGGAGCGCCCTTTGACAATTCAGACAACAACGCACGCATGATGTTTACGACATCATCGTCTGCGGAGAAGATTACAAATATCAGCGCGACTTTTAATATCTTTCTCCAATGTATACCGTTGACAAGGAGATAAACAACGAGTACAAACAAATAGAACTCTGCAAGCATCTTGAGGTGATACCACGTATGAAAGGCAAACATGGAGATACCGGCAATGGCGCTATACAGGTAGAGATTGCGTTGCCTGTTGTCCTTACACGTAAGCAGTATAAAGTATGACACCAGAAAGAAGAAAAACATGTTAAGGCTATCCGTATCCAGGCGTCCGATAGCGGTTCTTGTCATGTAGATATGGTTAAACGTGCCAACGAGGCTTCCAACAACGGCGACAGTTGGATAACCTATCTCAAGGAAATAGACAAAAAAGGGGATTATAAACAGACTTGCCAATATCGGTATTACCAGGGTGGCATTTTCCTCTATGTTATCAAAGAAGACGGAGAGCTTTGCCGACAGATAGCTCAGTAAGACAAAGGGTGGTTTGCTGTACCCCACCGGGTAAAATCTCATGGTATCGGGGCCGGTGTTGTCATAGGAGTCGGTTTTGTATTGTCGTGCAAAGCGCAGCCACAGAAAGGCATCCATTGTGGTCATCATTGGCTTGCCATCGACGAAGTACATCTGCGGTGTCTTCTGCCATTGGTGGTATTGATGGTACCTCGCCAGTGCAGACAGACAACAGCAGAGCGTCAGTGCAACCAAAAATACCCACCGTGAGTACTTAAGCTGCGGTCTTAGATATCCCGAGAGCTTACGCCACCGACCACCCGATGCACGTGTCTCCTTCGAGGACATTGGCGGAGATACGGTCTTGTCGGTTTTCATGCTTGACTCAATGCCCTCTGACATAATGCACAATGGCAAATTGTTTTTAAGTAAGCGAGCATAAGTAGCGATAACAAACAGGAAGGGGTCAAGGGGGCTGGCCCCCTTGCGGGGTGGGTCTGAGGGAGGGGCGGAGCCGCCTCCCTTCTTTCTTCTCTTAGGGGTAAAATAGTGTTATACATGTTTATGTTCTTTTGCTTATTAGCTCCTTGGTTTTTGCACACCGGTAGTGTCTTCACCGAAATCTTTCCATGTAAAGTCCTCATCACACAGGGTTCTAAGCAGAAAAATTGTAGTGCCCATCTCTATAACGTCTATGTCTTTGAGTCTCGTTTTCTCCGATATGGTCTTTCCATTGACCTTGGTGCCTTGGGGAGAGAGGTTTTCTATGAAAAAGCTGTTCAACTTTGGGTAATAGTACAGTTTTGCATGTTTACGTGACATCAGCCTGTCGGTCTCTATGCTGATATGATTTTCCTTGCTTCGTCCGATTTCGTTTTTGCCTGTTTTCAGGCAGTAGTCCTGTCCTCTGAAATCCCCTTCTATTACGATCAGCCATCCCGTAGTGGGGTTAAATACATGTTGCTTTAAGGTGGCATCCTCGGGGAAGATATCGTCTGATGGCGGCAAATGTAACGGACTGTCACTTGTCTCCTCGGCATACAACGAATCGCTTGACGTACTTGCGGATGTCCCCCCTATGCTAAAGACCGAAGCCGTTGGCTCCAACACACCCTTTACTATCTCACAGTCAGGACAAGAAGGCGTCTTGCCCTTGTCATAGAAATGACCATTAACACATTTTACCAGCTTAACCATGATATTGAAACATACCTCCTGAGTTAATTGTCTTCAATTCCGCCAGTGGCATCTATCCGACCGTCCATCAACTGTTTTTTTACTTCAAACTCGGCGACCCTCAAACCAACAATAAACCGATCCCCCTGTTTCAGCTCCGTAGTCTTGACCTTCCTGAACTGTTTCTCCCCTACCCTGGCCACATAGACGCCATTTTTGGAGTCAAGGTCACTAATAACAAACGTATCCGTGGCGCTTTGATAGACAATGCTCATATGAGAGCGTGATATCTCTATTGAGTGTAGCACGACGGAGGCTTTTGCCGGGTCCCTGCCTATGGTGACCCCTTTATCCACCGGGATTATAGCGCCCTCGTATTCCCCGCTTAAGCATTTTAAAACCGGCAGAGGTGTAAGCGTAGTATCCTCACTTGTACCAGTGCCGGGTACAAGAGCGTCTGCTTTGGCCCGTTGTCTGCTCTTCCTTATGAACACTATTATCCCAATACCCACCACAACGGCTATGCCTATAAGTATCAGTACAATTGGTAACTTACTTTCCATCATTAAAGGGTATTGTACCATTTAGAGTTCAACAGGGTCAAAGGGACGAATTGTCTGGGTGCATAAATTTTTGGTGGATAACAAGTGGTAATAAAAATGCGTATAAAGTGGTCAAGGGGACTTATTCGTGCCCGGGGCAGGTGCGACCTGCTGCGACAAGATTGCGTCTCGCCCCTCCCCTTGCGGCGGAGGGGTTGGGGCACGATTTTCCCGCAACGGGGGGTTGGCAAGGGGTTGGCAACCCCCCGCTCAGTGCCCCTGGCTGAAAGTCGCACCCGCCCCGGCCACAAAACGCCACTTTATTTCCCTCTTCTTGTGCCCTGTGCGTAAGGAGAGTTACTTCGATGGAATGGCAATAGGGGAGCTGTTACCGGACTTGCCACGCAGGGCGTCACCCACCTGAGGGGTAAGGATTATGCCACTCTCTATGCCGATGATAAAACCGAGGATACTCGATATGCCGGATAGAAACCTGGTCGTATCTGCCAGGCCCGATGACGGCACATAGAGGATGTCGCCGTTTCTCAGGCGGACGTTTTCGGCGGAGTCCCCCTTAAGGACACCCGCAAAGTTGAGGGTATATATCTTACCCCTCCTTAGCAGCACAACGCCGGAGTCCCTGGCATCATGCGTGACACCGCCTGAGAGGGCGATTGCCTTTATGAGGGTCAGGTCATCATCTATGGGTATCACCCCGGGGCGGGCAACCTCGCCTAAGACGTACATCTTGTGGCTGTTGAGCTTCTGTGCGTTTACTATCACCTCGGGCTTTACGACGTATTGACCGAGCAGCTCTCTCATCTTTGTTTCAAGCTCGTTTGTGCTGAGTCCCTTTGCATACACCTGCCCAACCAGGGGGAAGGAAAACCCGCCATCCGGCCTCAACGTAATCGAACTCATAGACAGGTCGGTATGTCTGTAGACGTTTATGGCAATGATGTCACCGGGGCCAAGCCGTGATATCTCTTCGTTGTCTTTGTCCTGTTGACCGTCGCTTATAAGCTCTACAAGTTGCCCCTTCGGCACCGTCTCTGACTTCACCGAGGCACAACCAAATATAAAAATCAAGAGTATCGCCGTCAGTCTATACCATTTTGCGCCTGCTTCTTTATGCAATCTCAACAAACTCCTTGCCGTTTTCCTTTACGTGTCCCTTTGACAATGCTGTAGGATTATTGTATCCTACCTCACAGGTGTTAGTAAAGTATATTTTTAGATGAGGCAATGGGTGCATAAGAAAATCATGGGTTGCTGCGTCAAAGAAAAGAATGGGGACTCCGTCCCCTAAACCCCTG
>JADGAE010000031.1 GCA_015232165.1 Nitrospirota bacterium | reverse complement strand
TCTACTTCGTACACTCCTTCTACGTAGCCCCCACGGATGCCTCTATTGTTGCCGCCACCACGCAGTACGGAATAGACTTCACGTCGATGATCGCACGGGACAACGTCTTTGCAATGCAGTTCCACCCCGAAAAAAGTCAAAAACTCGGCCTGCACATACTGAAGAACTTTGCCGCCTTTGTAAAAAAGACCTGACTTGTTTATCCTAATATCCTCGGGCAATCATGTCAAGCGGGCCCCTGGATTGGGACCGGCTTAATGCAGTCTGTCGTTGTATGTTGACCAATCTAAAAGGAGTATAGTTTTGCACTTTCTGGATTCCTGCTTACGCAGGAATGACATAGAGCAGTCCAAAACGCCATTTATTGTCATTCTCGCGAAAGCGAGAATCCATTTTTAAGAACAGCGTGAAATACTGGTTTATAAAAAAGTGCGAAAGCATAGAAAGGAGTAAACAAGATGGAAAACATGGATATTGAGCAATCAGAATCACTTCCTGCCAGTCGTAAGGAGCACTGGGACAACGTCTACAAAAACAAGCTGCCCAACGAGGTTAGCTGGTATGAAGAGTACCCGGAGGTCTCACTCAAGCTGATCAAGTCCACCGGGGTTGCCCCCGATGGCAGCATCATAGACGTTGGAGGCGGCACCTCAAGCGTAGCAGAGACGCTCCTGGCAGATGGCTATCAGAGGATAACCGTCCTGGATATCTCACCCTCTGCACTGGAGAAATCACGCCAAAGACTCAGGGAACAAGCCCACAAGGTCAAGTGGCTTGAGGCCGATATCACCGAGGTCAGGCTCCCGGAGGAGTATGACCTCTGGCATGATCGGGCGGTCTTTCACTTCCTCACGGATGCCGGTGACCGCAAGAGGTATGTCCAGGTCGTTAAGCAATCACTAAAGCCAGGCGGACACCTTATCATCGCGACCTTTGCCATCGATGGCCCTCAAAAATGCAGTGGCCTTGAGGTGATGAGGTATAGCCCGGAGGGCCTGCATAACGAGTTTGGCGGCGACTTTGAGTTGCTGGAGTCCTTTGGCATTGAGCACGTTACTCCTGCCAAGGGTATGCAACGGTTTACCTTCTGTTGCTTCAGAAGGACCGTATAAGGGGTAATATGCCGCTTTTGGGTGAGATATTTTTAAGTGATATACTGCATAAGCCGGTCTTCGACATGAAGGGCGAGGAGCTTGGCAAGATACACGACGTCCTTGTCGTAAAGGGTGAGACCTTGCCCAGGATAGATGCGCTCATAATAAAGAGCAGGGACAACTTCTACGCCGTGGATTACAAGAGCATGAGCATATTCAACAGGAGGATGATGACCTCAACGCTGCAGCACGACAATCTGCCGGTGTACAGCTCCTTTGACGCAGACCTGCTTGCATCGCGGGATGTCCTGGACAAGCAGGTGGTGGATATTAACGGGGCGAAGGTGGTCAGGGTCAACGACATAAAGATCGAGGGCTACAGGAACTGGGCGGTCCTTGTGGGGATAGACGTTGGGATGCGGGGGTTGTTGAGGCGGCTGGGGATGGAGAAAAAGGCGATGGAGCTGTTGGGGTTTCTCAAGCTCCAACTGCCGGAGAACCTTATCAGGTGGGACTATCTGCAGCCGTTGAGTCCGAGGTTAAAGTCGATTTCTCTGAAGGTTACGCAGAAGTTGGCAAAGATCCACCCCGCAGACCTGGCCGACATAATCAGCTCGGTGTCACGGGCTGAGGGGGCGAGTTTTTTTCGTTCCCTGGATGTTGAATCCGCCGCCGAGACCCTGTCCGAGCTGGAGTCCGATACACAGGTGGAGATACTTTCCAACATGGACACCGAAAAGGCCGCCGCCATTATCGAGGAGATGGCCCCCGATGACGCCGTTGACATACTGAGCGACCTGCCAAAAGACAAGACCAAACAGATATTGGATTCCTTTGAGCAAGAGGACGCCGAAAACATCCACGAGCTGCTCAGTCACGAGGAAGACACAGCCGGGGGACTGATGAATACCGAGTTCATACTCTACAGTTGCGAGACAAAGGTAAGGGAGGTAATCGAGCGCTTTAAGACAGATGCGCACGAGGTTGAGACCATATACTATCTGTATGTGGCCGACAAGTATGGTATCCTGGTGGGGGTGGTGTCGTTGAAGGATATGTTGCTGTCTGACGGTGAAATGAGCCTGGCCTCGATCATGTCAACCAACATAAAGTCCGTCAGGCCGGACGATGATGAAGACGTCGTGGCCGCCAAGATATCCAAGTACAACCTCGTTGCCATCCCCGTTGTAGATGACGATGGCCAGATGATTGGCCTTGTGACCGTTGACGATATCATTGACAGGATATTGCCACCTAGTGCCAGGAAAAAGCGCAAGAAGATATGAGGTAAAGTACCAATCCTGATTGTCACATTGCCAGTACGTGGCAACCCCTGTTATGGAGGTATAAAAACGCGCTATAAATCCTGCCCCTATCTTGCCCTCCAAAGCTCGGATACGATCTTGTACTCACCCGGGCAACCCTCCAGCGTTAGTGTCTTTATGCCGCTGTCCGAGACGGTTCCTGAGCCGTAGCTTTGCCTGAAGGCAACCTGCACCTTCCTTGATGTCAGGGGGGTTATATGAATATCTCGGATGTCAACCTTTATAGACCCGGCCCCTTTGAACAGGCCCTTCTTGTGTGCCTTCCACTGCCTGTGATTCATGCTGTCGGAATAAAACGCCTGACTATAAAAGCCCATGTACATTTCAATGTCCTTGGCCTGCCAACTGCGCTGCCACTTCTCTACCAGGGACAGCACATACCCCTCCAGGAGTGGATTGACGTCGGCCTCCTCAAACTCCTCTGCTATGACCCTGTAGTCTTTACCTTTGTCCATTTTGAGGTAGAGCTTTTTGGTCCCATACGACAGGAGATTACCGGCACAGTAGAGCTGGTTGAACTTGTACATGAGGTCAGTGGAGTTTTGCGTGAATATGCTGACCTCGGAGGTTATAACCCGTCTGTCGGGATAGGATTTCATAAGCAGTCTCTTTTTATCCAGGTAGCCCTTAACGCTCAGACCGTCGGCACCTCTGAACTTTGTGTCGAAGAAGTTGGCATAGCCCTCAAAGTCGCCCTTTTCCCAAGCCGAAATGAATCCTTTAAATTTATCGAAGTATACCTTTCGCTTCTTTTTGTAGTCATCGGGGTTAATAAAATCAATGGAGTTGGAGATTACAACAGGCGTCTCCGGTTCTACGTAGGGTCTTATGTCCTGGAAGTCCGGGTTCTGTAGTGAAACACAGCCCTTGGTTCGTTCATCGGTGCGATTAGGCCCCCTGCCGTGGATCCATATGCCGTAACCTGTCTTGCCCTTGTTTCTGTCAACGATGTTTGGGTAGTTCAGCGTGTACGCACCATCGCCAAAGAGAGACCTGTCCAGCTTTTCCGGGGGGATGTACCTGGTCACAAAGTAAATCCCCTCAGGCGTTTTAAGGTCGCCGGCCTTGAGCTTATCACCGCCGTTTTTACCCGTCAGGACGCTTAACTTCTTTGATATGCCAGGGGTGGTGTCCCTGACCTCGACGATGTAGAGATTGTCCGTGCTCTTGTCCACAAGCAATACGTTAAACGGTCTGTCGGAGTCGGTAAACACATTGTCGGAGAGCAATTCCTGTTGCCCCTTCTTATGGTCATTTTGCAGGACTTGCTTCTTCTGCTGCCCCATAGAAGGTGTAAGGCAGCACACACAGACAGTAAATACCGCTATAAGCAAAACCAATATGTATCGTCTCAAGTCATTCACCTTACTGATTCGTCCGTCACAATCGCCTAATTGGACATTGATACGATACCCGTTACAAGGATTGCTATCACCATGGACATCAAAACCCCAATTACGGCAACAACCTTGACTACCAGTAGCGCACGTCCAATCTTGTGCACATCCACCGTTGCGGTGTCGTTGCCGATAAACGGCTTTTTAACAAGCGCTCCGGCATAATAAGACGGCCCGCCAAGCCTGACGTCCAGGACACCGGCAATCGCCGCCTCGGGCATACCGGCATTGGGACTGGTATGTTTGCTGCCATCACGCCGCAACACCCTTATGCCCTCCATGAAATCAAAGTCTTTATATGCAAACATCCGTTCTTTTACAACACTATAGTATAACATATACACGACCCTCAACACAAGGGAACTAATGCAAATCAATATGGCAGTCATGCGCGCGGGGATAAAATTGACGACGTCATCAACCCTGGCCCCGATGCGTCCAAAGTAGAGATAGTCCTTGTTTTTGTAGCCGATCATCGAATCGATGGTGTTTACGGCCTTGTAGGCAAATGCCAGCTCTACGCCGCCGATGGCAAAGTAAAACATGGGTGCGATTATGCCATCGGAGGCGTTTTCTGCAAGCGTCTCTATTGCCGCCCTGATGACGCCATCCTCCGTGAGGGATTGTGTGTCTCTGCCGACGACATGTGCGAGTCTGGCCCTGGCCCCAATGAGGTCGCCGGTGCGGAGGTGTCGGTAAACGCTTGAGACCGATGCCAGCAGCCCGTGTGTTGCAATGGCAAAGGAGCCAATTACACCCAGGCAGAGGTCGTAATACGACAGCCACGGCAGTAAATGATACCCCTTCAGCGGAGTCAAAACAATCCCTGTCACGGCAAGCATGGCAAGGTAGGTCATGCCAACCACCGAAACGGTCAGTATGCCACCGAGGAGCACCTCCGGCGCCGGCTTGCTTGAAAACCTCCTGAGCAGTCGCTCATGTATGGATATGACCCGGCCTATGAGGCTGATTGGATGAGGCAGCCACCGCGGGTCCCCCACCAGCACATCAACGACAAAGGCAAGCAGCAGGATAGTTGGGGTCATGATAATTGGGACGGACTAACAATCCTGGCACCTCTAAATACGTATACTGATCGGACTCGAGTTTTTTCGGGTATCAAAATTGCCTACATACAAGAAAGAAAGTGGCGGTTCCGCTTCTTTGTGCCCTCCTTCTTTCTTTCATTTTGCGTCCTCCAGCATGTCTATTGAGAAGACGTATGCTCGGTTGCGACCGTCACGCTTTGCCTTGTACATGGCGACGTCGGCATACTTGACGCACTGCCAGAAGTTATCCGAATGGACAGGGAACTCACTTACTCCGATGCTTACGGTCTTTTTCAGTGCACCGGATGGATGTTCAATCGTGCCGTGCTCTATCGTATTGCGTATTTTTTCAGCCACATCCAGAGTCCCCGCACCGAGTACGTCAACCAGGACGACCAGTATCTCCTCCCCACCATAGCGCACCACGATGTCCGACTCCCTCACCGAATCCTTTATCAATCCGGCAACGGTCCTGAGTGCGATATCACCAACGTCGTGACCAAAGGTGTCATTGACCTGCTTAAAGTGGTCTATGTCAAGCATCAGGATGCCCAGGTTTGTCTTTCTCCGCAACGCCTGGGCGCTGAACTTCGGACCTGTCTCCTGGAGATATCTCCTGTTGTAGAGCTTTGTTAATTGGTCAACAAGCGATTGCTCCCGCAGCAGTTCCATAAACGTCTTTGCCTCGATGACCGACTCCCCCTCCTGAAGGTAGCTCTTGACGTAGGGGATTACAGAGTGCAAACGCCCGGAGTCCTCGACAGGGTAGATTAACTGAATGACATAACCAACACGCCCCCCCACATACAGCGGGATACAGTAATGACACAGCTTGACGTTGCCTATTATCAACGGCGGCGTAAAACTCAGACATATGGATGTAAACTCCCCGGAGTCCACAATACCACCCGTCCTCTTTGCCCTGCACTCATTGGTGTTGCTGAATATATCTTCGCTGCAATAACAATCCCAATCCGAAGCATCTCTGGAGTTGGGGAGGCCATGTGAGAGACCCGCGGCGGACAGGATTGACATCACGTCCTGTTGCTGACTTACTTCGTAGATGCAGAACGTTGTAATGCCCATCTCTATGAGTATCTGCTGAAGTCTCAGAAATATGTCAAACTTGCTGGTGTCCTTTTCGATAGTCCGCTTGAAGTAGTATATCTTGACGAGATTCTCGACCGTGTTTGCCGTATCCGTTATGGCATTGCCGCTCTTTGACGCCTCATAGCCTATCAATAGCGATACCCTGCTGCTTATAGCGGAGAGAGTCTGAGAGAGATTACCCGTCATGCTGTTGAATCCATTTGCCACATCGCCGGCCTCATCCAACAGGGGGACGTCAATGACCTCACTGAAGTCACCATACTGCGCCCGCTGAAAACCACCTCTGAGTCTCTGAAACAACTCCGTATAAGGCTTAAAAAAGACGTAGATCAAATACAGCGTCCCCATCGAAAAGATTAGCGATATGGTAACCATGTAATACATGGAAGAGATGCCACGTTGCTTCTGCTTTGACAGGTCCATCACCAGGGATATGGCACCGAGCAGTTCACCCTCCCTTGCCTGATGACAGGTGATGCACCTGGCCTTCTGGTCCGAGTCCGCCTTATATGGTATTACCAACGCATATTCCACTTCCACGGCGAACCATCTTTCATCCAGGTGATTTTTTGACTCCCCCGTCTCTAACACCTTGGTCTCCAGGGGAGAGAGGGCTTGCCCCTTCACTGAGGCATCGCCAAACTGCCTGGTGACACTTGCCGACCTCAGTATCTTTAACTCTTTTAAGCCATGGGCATACTTGAGCCTGTCAAGAAACACGTCCCGCTTATCGTAGACCCCCAGTACCATAAACGATGTGATGGCGTCCCTTGTCAGTTCCGCCACAGTCCTGGCCTTGTCTTGTGCGCTTTCCAGGGAGAGAACCCTGAAGCTTATAAACACGGTCGCCTGCAGTATCATTGACAGCAGTATGAAGGCTATCGTAATGCGGATGATGAGCTTTGTCTTTATAGACCTTATTGGTTTCAATTTTATATCCTCTATTGGTCTCTGACCACAGTGTTATTCAAAGGTAAACCCCCGATCAAGAAAGAGCCGCATGCAGGCATCAACGACATCGGCGTCATATAATGTCCCTCTGTGTTTTGATATCTCAGCCAGGGCGATATCTATCCCCAGGGCTGCGCGGTAGGGTCTGTGGCATGAGATGGCCTCAACCACGTCGGCCACACAGATAATGCGGGCCTCCAGGAGTATCTCCCCGCCCTTTAAACCGGCAGGGTAGCCCGAACCATCCATCCTCTCGTGGTGCTGGAGGATCATCGTGGCAACGGGCCAGGGGAAGTCTATCGTCTTGAGGATGTCGTAACCGATCTGGGAGTGCAGCTTGATCAGGCCGAACTCCAGGTCGTTTAGCTTGCCGGGCTTACTAAGGATGTCTGATGGGACATATATCTTGCCGATGTCGTGTATGACCCCGGCCATGCGTACACCGTCAACGGTCTCCTCCGGGAGGCTCATTTCACCGGCAATGGCGCGCGCTATATTGGAGACACGCCGTTGGTGTCCTGCCGTATAGGGGTCTCTGACCTCCACGGTCATGGATATGGTCTGGATGATGCCCCCTATGGTCTTGCGCAGTTTGTCGATGTTTCGTTGCAGTTCTTTTTCGGTGTGTTTCCTGTAGGTAATGTCGCGTATCGTCCCCGTAAAGAAGTCCACACCGTGCATCTTGCCCATTGTCAGAGACAACTCTATGGGGAACTCACTGCCGTTGCGCCGCAGACCAACCAGCTCAAAGGTCCGTCCTATGCGGGTTGAACTGCCGCTGGCCAGGACGTTGTTGATTCCGCACCGGTGGGCCTCGACAAAACGCTCCGGTATGATAATGGTCAGCGGCTGCCCTTTTACCTCCGCCTCCGTATAGCCAAAGATGCCCTCTGCCCCGCGGTTCCAGAACAGGACTTTACCGCTGCCGTCAATTGTCACGATGGCGTCCTTGGTGGATTGCACAACGGAGCGCAGGAGTTCCTCCTGGTCCCTAAGGTCCTCCTGTACCATCTTACGCACGATCACGCCGGCTATGGTGTTGGCCACTATCGAAAGAAACTCCTCCTCCGACTTGTCCCTGACGTGTCCGGGGGCAATGTAGAGGTTAATGACACCAAGGATATGCCCCTTGTTCATGATTGGCACACAGTAATGGCCATGCGGGATAAAGGCATCAACCTCTATCGAGTGTCGCTCGTCAATATAGGGGGCATATACGATTTCGCGTCCCTGTGCTGCCAGACCACACAGGCAGGTGCCAAAGGGGACTATTGAACAGGCATCTATCTGCGCCGGATTAAACCCATGTGCCGCCTTGATGACCAGTTCGTTGGTGCCGGGTTTGGTTATAAAGATAGCGCCCTTGGATTTCAAAGACAGACTGGGTATGGAAAAGATCAGGTCCAGTATGCGCCCTAATTGCTCCTTAAGGGAGACAGGCTCCAACGATATCTGAAGGATCGAACCCACCACGCTCTGTATCTGGTACGTCCTGACCATCTTGTCCTCAGTGTACTTGGGCATGGTGATGTCCTCGACGATCTCCAAGAACCGGTATATATTACCGTCGGTATCAACCTCGGGTATCGTCGTGACCCTGAGCACCATATCACCCATGGGGCGCTCTATCACGGTTGAGGTATTAGTGGTAAAGCACTCGTCCTTCTTGCAAAAGCTGCATACGCGCTCTAAGCCGCTCTTTGCGGTATTATTTGCAAACTCCCCTACCGTGTCATAGCAGGTCTTGCCTTCGAGGTCGACGCTCTTAGTCTTGAGCATCCGTTCCAGGAAGGCATTGATTTTCAAGAACCTGAAGTCCTTATCGAGATAGGCAACCCCAAGGGGGATGTTGTCAAAGATCGTCTGCATATCCCTGATGGCATCAAGTGAGACGCCGTGGTGTTGTCTGAGTTCACAGAGGGCGTGTTCCGTCCGCCTGCGACCGTTAATCTCCTTTTGTAGCTCTTTTTGCAGTCGCTTGAGTTCCATCGTGTTTCTGACCACAGCCCTGACCTCATGGACATTGAGTGGTTTTCTCAGTGATGCACTGATCCCCCTGCTGAAGGTATCCTCGGTCATCCCTACATCCGATGCCATTGCTATCAAGGAACAAGACTCCAGGGCGGCTAGGTTGGATTGCTCAAAAAAGATGTTATCTTTAAGCGCCCACAGGTCAATTATTATCACCTCTGGGGCAAGCCTGCGATACAACTCCAGCCCCTCTTGCACCGACCTTGCAACAGCGATATCGTATCCCTCAGCGCCTAATGCCCTGACGATTGTGTCAATAACAATAGTGTCGCCTTCTACAACCAAGACCCTGTCGTTAAACATAACTTTACGCTGAATTGTACCATATTATGCGGATCTTTTGCTCCAATTTTTTTTAATAGCTTGGTCTTGTTACTAAAAAACTGTACTTTGACAATGTCACATTTAAGTAAGCATGGAGATTGTCTGAACCAGGATTACACAGATTTAAGGATTTACAGGAAAAAGGCACAATGTCTAAATCCTGATAATTTCTTAATCTCTGCAGGACTACCACTTCTACGTTTCACGGTTGAATTCGTGATGTGTTTTGTTCATCTAATGCCGCCTCAAGGTTGCGCCTTGTGTTTTCGTAGTTGGGGTTAAGGGTCAGCGCTTTTTTGAAGAGGTCTATGGCCTCTTGTTTTTTGCCCGTTGAAAACAAGACAGCCCCCAGACCGTTGTAGGCCGAATGACTATCGGGGCTAATCTCTATGGCCTTGGAGAAGCTATCTGCCGCCTCCGTCATCCTGTTTAGACGAAACAGCGCCCTGCCCATGTTGACATGGGCATCCCACATGAAGGGGTTGAGTTCTACGGCCTTTTTGAGGGTCACAACGGCATCCTCGACCCTGTTGGCACCAAGTAAGGCCGCACCTAAATTGCCGTAGATCAGGTAATTACCCCCTGTCACACTCAGTGAATGTTCAAACAGCAACACGGCGCTACGCCAGTAACTCACCTGCATGTGGGCAAGCACGGCATACGACAAAACAACCACAACGGCAGATGCAATCACGGCATTTCCGACAACACGTTGCATGTTTGAAGTCGGGTACTTTGATATCCACTCCGAGATGGTCATTGTCACCGCTACAAATAGCCCTATGGATGGTATGTACGTGTACTTGTCAGCCATACCCTGTGCACCAACCTGCACCAACCCAATGACCGGCAACAGGGTCACCATGTACCAGAACCAGCCTGCTGAGAGAAAAGGTCGTCTGCGTATGGTTGCAACAGCCGTTGCCGAAACGGCAAGTAGGATCAGCAGGCTGCCGACTACAAGCCAGGATGGCAGATTGTCCGGCAACGGATAGCTCACCGACAGACCGGTGGGGACAAGCAACTTCAGGGTATACCGCACGTATGAAACCAGGGCGTTGGAGATGCGCAGGTCTAGTGGCACCAGTGTCAAGGAAGACACCGCCCCCACGCTCTTTTGTGCGTAGATGGTTATTAGGCTGCTAATGCCTGCTATTGCAAACAACGGGAGTTTTTCCGTTATCAGTGCGGCAAGAGTTTTTTGCTTGAAGCGTTCCAGTGGCCACAGGTCAACGAGTACGAGTACAACCGGCAGAGTCACCACCATTGGCTTTGCCATGAGACCAGCAATAAAGAGTATGCCCAGGGCAACATAGCGCTTGGTGCACGGGCCTTCGACGTAGCGCACGTAGGCAAGCAGCGCCAGTATCCAGAACAGGCCGCTGAGGACGTCCTTACGCTCTGCCACCCACGCCACCGACTCAACGTGCATGGGATGAATGGCAAAGGCCGCCGCCATAAACGCGCTCTGCCACCGCGCCCGTGTCGTCTTTTGCAGCAACAGGAAAAGCAGCACGGAGTTGGACGCATGCAGCATGAGGCTTGTGAGGTGATGGCCGCCGGGGGACAGCCCGTGGATGTTGACGTCCAGCATGTGTGACAACCAGGTCAGGGGGTGCCAGTTGCCGCCATAGGTGGTCGTAAAGGCCCATATGACGTTATCGAGTGTCAGACCGCCGCGCACTCGTGTGTTGTTTAGCACATACAGCGGGTCATCCAGGTTGATAAAGTCGTGCCGCCACATCTGCACGTAGACAAGCAAAACGCCCAGGATCAGAGAGAGCACGATGGCATCCGTAATATTTAGGGCATCCTTGTCAAGGGCGTCCTTGTCGGGGGCCTCCTTCCCGGGGACATACTCTAATCTCTTGGGTTTTTTCTTTGGGACTTCTTTATTTTTTGACACACTCGTTGTCGTCATATACCCCGTTACAATTTAGGTCACACCACCTGCCTATCTTAATTGCCGTCTCCGATACGGTTATGCACGAGTACTCGGGGTAGTTTACATCGTTGCACCCTGGTGAGACTGGGTTGCAGGTTGTGGCAGTGGCGGCGACCCTGCATATTGTTGCGGGGTTGTCAGGTTTGCAGTCTGATGTCTTCTTGTCGCAGGCCCTGCAGCCGCTATAGAAATGTATCTCTCCGTGTGCAAGTCCGGGGGTCAATACACCTTTGATTTCGGTAACAGCGGTACTCTGTGGCGTAAATGCAATCACCTGCAGCGCGTCAAGGAGCGTTATCGGATAGGCCCCTGCCGGCAGTCCCGTTGTACGCATGGAGAAGAACCCGCCGGGATCGGTTATCCTGCCGTCGGTTAGAGATACAGGGTCGCACTTGCCGGCAGGTGCCGTATTTATCCCGTCGCATCTGATTTCGTAGGTTGTAATGCCAAACCGCTCTATGGGCGGGGTGTTGTTGACAAACACGCCATAGGTTCTGTTTTCAGCCATTGCCCTTACCCTCGTCTCCGACAGGTCCGCATACAGTTGCTTCATGTTTGACTCTATGCCGACCCTGGCCCTGGAACCGATAAACCACGCCACATTGTAACCAAAGACACCCACTATAATGCCCATTATGGCAACTATGACTATTACCTCTATAACCGTATATCCACGCTCTGCCCTCATCGTACCTATATATTAACATGCCGGCATTAAAAAAGTGGTGATTCCGTCAATCAAGGCAATTGCATTAAATGCCTATGTAGTTTACTCCGCTGACATAGAACAGTAGCATAAACATAGCA
>JADGAE010000030.1 GCA_015232165.1 Nitrospirota bacterium | reverse complement strand
TTAACATTACGGAATAATTTTACACAATCGCTAAAGAAAAAATGAACGCTAAACATACAATAAACAACCTTGCCGAGGTATCGGATATCGTAGCACGTCTGCGTGACAACCTCAACAGCGTCATCACGGAACAGACGGCAGCGATACGAAATCTGATAGCGGCCTTCTGTGCCGATGGACACGTCCTGATTGAGGACTTCCCGGGCACGGGCAAGACCATGCCGGCAAAGGCATTTGCAAAAACCATCCATGCCGACTTTAAGCGCATACAGTTCACGTCCGATCTCTTACCCTCTGCGATGGCAGCGAGTTCGTCACCCCCGAGCACATCAGGGAGGTGGCAGTGCCCGTGGTGGCACATCGTATCGCACTGGACCCCCATGCCGCCTTTGAGGGGGCAAGCGCACAAGATATCGTCAACGATATCCTAAAGACAATCCCCTGTCCCGCGTAATGTCCCAACCACGTTTCAATCCTGGACGCTCACGCATCTTGTACTACCTCAACCTGTATTTTTCCGGACTCTCCTTTAAGGTAAATACACGATTTACAGCGGCGGGTAAGTTTACTGTCGTCGTGATGGTCTTTACGGGTCTGCTGGGAATGGACGTGCGCCATACGGTAACATATGAGGTATTTACACTCCTGTTTGTGATGATTGTCTCTTCGATGCTCTATGCCACAAGGTTCAGCCTCACGGTAAGGGTCACCAGGACCCTGCCTCCACACGTCAGTACCAACGCGGAGTTTTCGTACAAGATTCAGATTGAGTTGGCACCATCGCACAAAAAAAAGAAGTTGCAGAGAGGGCTTGAGGTCATCGACCTGCTTGAGGACCCCCGCCCAACGCTCAGGGAGTTCCTGGACTACGATGGCGATAAAAAACGTTCCCCGTGGCGTGACCTGGTTGACAGGGCGGCGGCGGTTACGGTGACAAGGGCCGTTACCATACCGGACCTTTACACGGGGTCAAGCAGCGAGGTCTCGTTGAACCTGACACCCAGGCGGCGGGGGAAGATCGTCTTTAAGTCCGTGCTCATAGTGCGTAAAGACCCCCTGGGGTTGTTCCGGGCGGTGATCAAGATACCCCTGGAACAGGCCATCATCGTGCTTCCACGGCGGTATGCCATGCCGGATATCCACCTTGACGGCGGACGGATGCACAACCAGGGCGGTGTTACAATGGCCATGTCCGTCGGCGAGTCGGGGGAGTTCTATGCCCTGCGCGATTATCTGCCGGGTGACCCAATTCGCATAATCGACTGGAAGAGCTGGGCAAAGACAAACAAACCAGTCGTCAGAAAATATCAGGAGGAGTTCTTCAGCAGACATGCACTGGTTATGGACACCTTTGCCTTAAAAGGACAGTCACTTGAGGACATCTTTGAGGTCTGTGTCAGCATAGCGGCATCGTTGATCGTCTCTATCAATGACCAGGACTCTCTGCTGGACCTTATATTTGTGGAGAACGACGTCTACTGCTTTACCACAGGCAGGGGGTTGGCCCAACGGGTGGATGCCCTGGAGCTGCTGGCCGGGGTGAGGCTGACCACGGACAAGGGCTTTGACGTACTTGCCAACAGCGTCAAAAAGAGGCTCGCTATAACCAGCAGCCTGATCTGCATATTTATCCGGTACGACGACGCCAGAAAACAGCTCCTTGACTACATATTGGCTAGCGGTCTGCCCGTCAGGGTCATTATGCTGAGGCAGAAAAATAAGCCGGCAGACGATACAAACGACGCCATAGAGGAGTTGATGCGACCACCATACAGCTCCGTTGTGACCATTATAGAGACTCACGATGTCCAGGATGGTCTGAGAAAGTTGATGGGGGGGACATGAAAGCAGCCGTGCCGCCGTTGTTGATCGGGGTGGCATTTGCATTCTGGGGCTGGCACCAACAAACACTGATACTGGCCATTGCCCTGGGAGTGGTGTTTGAGGCGGCCAGATTTGTCCCGCTGCGACTTGACATCAATCAGGACAGGTTCAAGGCCCTTGTCAATCTCGTCATCATCCTGTCTATTGCATTTTTGACTTATCTGTATTTTTCGCAGGGCAACAAACGCATTTGGATCATGCCATTTCTGAGGTGGATGCCTATGTTGATGACCCCAATACTTGTCGCACAGTATTACAGCGAGCGCGGGAGGATTCCCACACAGTCGCTTTTTACACTGCTGCGGGGCAGATTCAAGGTCGGTGAGGGCATCTCCAAAGACCGCGACATCGATTTCAGTTATGTCATGCTCCCAATCCTGGTGATATCGGCAAGCATATCCGATTACGATTCCAGGTTGTATTTTCCGGGGGCTGCGTTGCTGTATTCCTGGGCGTTATATGCCCAACGTAACCGGAGATTTGCCCTGGTACACTGGCTGTGCATGGTGTTGATTGTCTGTCTCATTGGCTTTTGGGGACGATACAGCATACCATATATGGAATACTACATAATAGACATCGAATCAAAGCTGCTTTATAATCGCACAACATATAAGAGTTCCGACCCCGCCCTGACCAGGACGCATATTGGATACGTGGGCAGGCTCAAGCAGTCAAACCGCATTGTCATGGAGGTCGCTGCTGATGCCCCTTTGCTCTTAATCAACGCCGTGTATGATGTCTACAGCACCCCCAACTGGCATGTCTCTGACAAAAGGTTTAAGCTGGTGACGTCAGAGGCCGGAAAGGACGAGCCTGACAAGCAGAGATGGACACTTGCGCCCTCGGTGCCGTCAGCGGTCACCCACGTGCTCACGGTTGAGACAACGCACGCCGATGACGAAACGACCCTCGCCCATCCTGCCAATAGCGCGGAGATCAATGGCCTCATTGCCAGGCGTCTGCACGTCAACAGCCTTGGTACGCTGAAGGTGGAACGAGAGGCAGGCTATCTGCTCTATAGTGTCAGATACGGTGCCGGCAATGACGCAACATCCGACCCTGGTGAGGCGGACATCGTCGTTAGCGATAAGGAAAGGGCCGTCATCGACAGGTTCATCGACCGGTATAAGTTACAAGAGCTTAACGCGGGGCAGTTGTTGTACAGGCTGCCGCTGATATTTCAGGGTGACTACAGGTACTCGCTTGTCAACAAGGCTGCCGCATCGGGTACATCCCCGCTGGAGAGTTTTCTCATGGTAACGAAGTCCGGTCATTGCGAGTACTACGCCACGGCCACAACGCTGGTACTGAGGGCTTTGAACGTCCCTGCCCGATACGTCACCGGGTATCTGGTCAATGAGCATCGGGGCAAGGGGCAGTTTGTAGTGCGTCAGCGTCATGCCCATGCCTGGTCGGTGGCCTGGCACAATGGCAGATGGGGCGATATTGACTCAACGCCGGCTACGTGGTTGGAGTATGAAGAAAAGGAGTCGTCGTTCTTGCAGCCGGTTGGGGACGTCTTTGACCATGCCCTCTTTGTGGTTCGCAGGTGGTTGGAGGAGGGTGGGATAAAGCAGTCGCAGTACGTTGTTTATGCGGCATTTGGCGTAGCGCTCTTGTACCTGCTCGTCAGAAATAGGTCGTTGTTTACGTTGACCATGCGGGTTAAGAGGCCCTTCAATGGCAGCCTTCAGCATCAAGGTGTTGAGCAGGCAGTGTCGCCGTTTACGGAGCTTGAGGGGATGATTGCACGGCGGGCGTTCCCGCGTCAGCCGTGGGAGAGCATCATGGAGTGGCTTGAGCGTGTCAGGCAAAGTGGTCACGATATCGTCCCTGGCGAGAATTTGGCAAGGTTGGTACGTTTGCATTACCGTTTTCGTTTTTGCCACAACCCGGACAGCAGCAAGGTCTTGGAAGAAATCGGCAAAGGCGTTGAAGAAGAAAAAGAAAGGATGCGATTGCCATGATCAGGGCAATCGTATTTGACTGTAAGAAAAAAAAAGAATGGGGAGCTTTGCTACCCCTCAGACCCCCTTGACCCCGTAAAGGGCTGGTTGACATGTTGGAGAGTGGTTATTTTACCACAAAAAATTCATCCATTATGTTAAACTACTTCACTATATTTTTTGTAATAAAGCGTGAAGGATTAGATAAAAGAATGATTGACAGATATGCACGAAAACAGATGAGGCGGTTGTGGGAGCTGCCGATGAAGTATCAGAAGTGGCTGGATGTGGAATTGGCTGTGTGTGAGGCCTTTGCAGAGACGGGAGCAATACCGCAGTCGGATATGAGGGCTATCAGGGAGAGGGCCGGCTTTGATGTGGACAGGATCGAGGAGATAGAGTTGACCGTCAAGCATGACGTGATAGCGTTTCTGACGTCGGTGGCCGAGCACGTTGGAGAGTCGTCGCGCTTTATACACATGGGTCTGACCTCGTCAGATATACTGGATACATCGCTGGCCTTACTCATGAGTGATGCCGCCAATATTATTATCAATGACATATCGGGGCTTTTGCTTGTGCTTAAGGAGCAGGCGTTGCGGTACAAGGATACGGTCTGTATTGGCAGGTCACATGGGATACATGCCGAGCCGATGGTGTTTGGGTTGAAGTTTGCGCTGTGGTATGAGGAGATGAGACGCAATGTCCTGAGGATGCAGGAGGCTCAGAGGGTCATCAGCGTGGGCAAGTTGTCGGGGGCGGTTGGGACGTTTTCATCAATAGAGCCGGGGATCGAGGAGGGTGTGCTCAGGCGGCTTGGTCTGCTCCCAGAGCCTGTGGCCACGCAGGTTGTCCAGCGCGACCGTCATGCGCAGTATCTGACGACGTTGGCCATAGTGGCCTCAACGATAGAGAAGATCGCCGTGGAGATACGGCATCTGCAACGGACGGAGGTGCGTGAGGCCGAGGAGCCTTTTAGTGTGGGTCAGAAGGGGTCATCGGCCATGCCGCACAAACGAAACCCCATAGGAAGTGAAAACCTCGCCGGTCTGGCGCGCGTGGTCAGGGCAAATGCACAGGCGGCCCTTGAAAACGTTGCCCTGTGGCATGAGAGAGACATCAGCCACTCAAGCGTTGAACGCATTATCATACCAGATAGCACAATCCTGGTAGACTACATGCTTAACCGCCTAAAGGACATCGTCATGGGTCTTGTCGTATATCCACAGGCAATGCAGAAAAACCTCAACAGGACATCGGGCCTGTATAACTCGCAAAAGGTGCTCCTGGCGTTGATCGAAAAGGGCCTGAGCAGGGAGGCTGCATATTCCAGTGTCCAGAGGCTAGCGATGCAGGCCTGGCAGGAGGAGACAGACTTTAAGACCCTCCTCAAAAACGACGACGACATAAAGACACATCTAACATCCGAGGCCCTTGACAAGCTCTTTGACGTCAGGGACTACCTAAAACACGTAGATTACATCTATGAACGGGTGTTTAAACACTGAACAACCGTCAATTGCCGTAACGATAACGGTTTTTGGCGTATATTTATTCGGAGGAATGTTAATTAGATGTACCTTTCAGAGGAAGAACTAAAGCGCTATACCAGGCAGATGATGATGTCCGGCTGGGGGGAAGAGACCCAGCGGAGACTCAAGGCATCAACGGTCTTTGTTGCCGGAGCCGGGGGATTGGGCAGTCCTGTAGCCATATTTTTGGCCGTTGCCGGTATCGGAACGATCCGGATATGTGACTTTGACAGCCCCGACTGGTCAAACCTCAACCGACAAATACTGCACGATCACACAAGGTTTGGATTAAACAAGGCGCTCTCTGCCAAGAAATCGCTTGCAACACTCAATCCCGACGTCGAAGTGGCCGCCTTCACACAGAAGATAGACCTAAACAGCGTAGATACCCTCGTGGGCAGGGCCGATATAATCGTAGATTGCATGGACAACTTTCAGACCAGGTACATATTAAACGAGTGCGCAATGAGGAAGGGCATACCCCTTGTCTATGGCAGCATCTGGGGGATGGATGGCAGGTTGTCATTTATCCAGGTGCCCCGGACGCCGTGTCTGCGGTGCATGTTCCCAGAGCCGCCGCCGTCTGAGACCTTTCCCGTATTGGGGACCACCCCGGGTGTCATAGGGTCGTTGCAGGCGCTGGAGGCCGTTAAGTTTCTAACGGGCATCGGGCAAAACCTCAGGGGTAAGCTCCTGGTCTGGGACGGGGCTTGTGTTGAGTTCAGAACCTTTAAGACCCACAAAGACCCTCAGTGTCCTACGTGTAGTGGCGGGTAGGTTGAGCCTTTAAAATGGGGCTGTTTAGTAAGACATGATGTCCGTAGTCGTATATCCGGCGTGCATTATGCCGGTGGCGTGTCCCGCGTGCGGATTTACAGGCAACATAAAAAGTGAAGACCCACCCGAGAAGGACTTTAAGCTTAACTGTCCCAAGTGTAAAGAGACATTTCTGGTCAAGTTGAATCATCGGGATTTTTATCGTGTCAAGTTAAACAGACCCGTTTCTTATTCCATTGACGATATCGACGACCCATTTGCCAAGAAAGCCAAATCGGGTAAAATAATCGACATATCACGCACCGGCATAAAAATCGAAGGGAAAATGCGGAGCTGTTCTAAAGATTGCGAAAAAGAAGGAGACATCCTGACATTGCTCTTTAACCTGCCGCCCCATAAATCCCTTTTAAAAGTCAAGGGCGAGATAAAAAGGCTCATTATCATTGATGACAATAAATTCACAATGGGTATAGCCTTTATAAACATAGATGTCCAGACAGACCTGGCCATAGGTACCTTCCTAATGCCATGAAGATTCGGGTGCATAAGAAAGTAGTGGCTAATGGATTCCTGCTTGCGCAGGAATGACACATATGGGCGCAAAATGCCATTTCCTGTCATTCCCGTGAAAACGGGAATCCATCTCTAAAAACAGCATTAAATGCCTATTTAGAAAAAAACAGTAAATAATGCTTCCCTGACGCCACCAAAAATTTATGCACCCGAAGATTCTTTCAGGAAGCATTTTTTATCGGTTACGCCACAATCAACCGTGGATGGCAGGATTTAAGGGTTTTTTATACCTCGGTGATATGACACTGTTAAGTACATGGACAGAAGTTTTTATATAAACTTTAGGATTGAGCATTATGGGGTCAAGGGGACTTCTTCGTGCCCGGGGCGGCTAGCCCCTCCCCTTGCGGGGGAGGTCTGAGGGGGGGTGCGGCAACACCCGCCGTGCAGGCGGAGTCGCCCCCTTCTTTCTTCTTTCGTATATAATTAATTATGGGCAGGCACATACTATGCGGCAGCAATGTGACCACGTTTGAATGGAGTGTACTTTTTTATCGTTCTCCCCATTTTAGTTTTTCGCGCAGGACTTGGAAATAATCCCGTTGTGCCGGTAGCAACAGACGGGCTACATGGTCTGACTTCCTGATCTCAATCACATCGTTGTCACACAGCGCACGACCTATCTGACCGTCGAGCGTGAGACTGATGTCCTTGCTGCCCGGGGTAACCCTGGCCTCAATAAGCATGTCGTCCTCGATCACAATGGGACGGTTGGTAAGGGTGTGTGAGCAGATCGGCGTTATGACAATGCAGTGCAGCGTGGGATACAGGATTGGTCCGCCGGCTGAGAGCGAGTAGGCCGTGGAACCAGTCGGCGTCGAAATAATCAGGCCATCGGCCTTAAAAGTCGTTACGTACTTGCGCTCTATAAAGATTTCGATGTCAAATATTCGGGCTAACGCCCCCTTGTTTATCACCACATCGTTGAGGACCGTGAAATCCTGCGGTGTATTTCCCTGCCTGATTATGCGGGTGTGGAGCATGATCCTTTCCTCTATGACGTAGTCCTCGGCAATGACCTTTTCCAGGGCATCGAGGGCCTCACCCTTACTGACCTCGGTGATAAACCCCAGCCCCCCAAGGTTTATCCCAAATATAGGGATGTCCCTTTCGGCCACAAGTCGTGCCACGGAGAGCATTGTCCCATCCCCCCCCAGCACAATTATCATATCCACAAGGTCAGGCAGCGCGCACCTCTCATAGCCCTTTATCCCAAGGGTCTGTGCGGCGTCACTGTCTGCAAACACCGTCAACCCCCTCTCTGAAAGCCACGGCAGAAGCTCCTTTAAGAGCGCTATGGGTTTACCCTTCTTGCAGATTATTCCAATCCTTGTCATCTAATCCTTCAATCACCAGGCGGCGCAGTTCACCGAAAGGCTCAACTTGTGTTATCGTGATGTATATGTCGGCCTTAAAATGGCCCTCCAACCTGTCGGCCCACTCCACAACGGCCACCCCCTCACCACCAAGACACTCAAAGACGCCACAGTCATAGACCGCGTCAATGTCCTCAAGGCGATACAGGTCGATGTGGTAAAACGGGATGTCCGAGTCGTATTCAGCAATGATTGTAAAGCTGGCGCTGGTAATGGCCTCCTGTCTGAGTCCAAAGTTTTCTGCGATGCCCTTGATGAGGGTGGTCTTGCCGCTGCCAAACTCACCAACGACAAACACACACTGTCCAATCTTGAGAAACCTGCCCAATCTCTGACCAATAGTCACCGTCTGATCGTGCGACTTGCTGGTAAACTCGATCATTGCAGCAGTGGCACCCCTTTAAAGCATACCGATAAATCCACCCTGCCTGCCAGTGCCGGTATTTGTCCTGCGATAGGAGTGGTAGCGCTGGGGCAGACAGAACGTACAGTCAGGTGATACCCAGACGTTTGCATGGGACAATCCCGCCGAAAGTGCCTGATACATATTCGCCCTGGCCAGGTCAACATACCACCTGCCGTCCTCCGAGCGGATATAGTCACCTGCCCCGGTGGCCTGCCGCACCTCATCCATGACATCGCCCCCCACCTCGTAGCAGCAGGACTTAATGGATGGCCCCACTGCCATCAGGATGTCTTGGGGGCTGCAATGGAAATCGTTGCACATGGCCGCTACAACCCACTTGAGGATGCCCTTTGCCGTGCCACGCCACCCGGCATGAACGGCTGCTATGACATGTCCACAAGGGTCAAAGGCAAGTATAGGCACGCAATCTGCCGTCTGCACGCCGATGAGTAGCCCCTCCCTGTCCGTGATGACGGCATCGGCAACACTGTCGCACGTCAATATCAATTCCCGGTCATTGGGGATGGTGACAGTCAGGTCTGTGTGTCTCTGTATGGGCATGTAAAGGTCAACCTCCCGTCCGAGCAGCGCACAGACCTTATCCCTGTCTATACCAACGTTTTTATCGGTAAAAAACGCCTTTACCTGACTGCTATCTTTGAATATGCCAGGGACTAAAAGAAAGGGGGGCGGCTCCGCCCCCCCCTTAGACTCCACCTGCAAGGTGCTAGCCGCACTGGCAATAAAAGGGGCCAGCCCCCTTGACCCCATTTTACCTTGTTTACAGTGCATACTTATACACAATATTTCAGTTGAATACGGCTAAAGCTATCCGTTTTTCTTGAGGACAAATGCCTTCATAAATCCTACGGGGTCACCGCTTGTGGTCTTTTCGATGGTAACGGGCTGTCCCTCTATGATGTCATCGAGGTTTCTTGTAACGCTTGCAAAGCCATAGCTCAGGACTGCATCTATGGGTTTAGCTACGGCAGCAGGGATGTCCCCCGCCCTGAACAAATGGTCGTAGATGAGTATCTGCCCCCCCGGCTTGAGTACGCGGACGACCTCGGCAAAGGCCTTTTTGGGGTTAAAGACAACCGTCAGAAACAGGCTGAGTATGGCCTTGTCAAAGGTTTTATCGTCATAGTAGAGGTCTTCTGCGTCCATTTTCTTGAGTCTGACGTTCTTGTCAAGACCAAGCACCTTGAGCTTAAGTTTCCCGATGCCTAGCATGACGTCACTGATATCCACGCCTTCAACTACGACATCCTTGGGCAGTGCAGACAGGTCATGTCCCGTACCTACCCCGGGGACCAAGACCCGGTCTCCGGCATTAAAGTTGAGCATGTTTATAGCCTTCTTGCGATTGCCCCTTAGCGGTAACATTAGCGCCGGGTAGAAGACCGGTATAAATGTGTTAAACGATAGTTGTTTTACAATGTTCTTCATTTCAGTTTCCTCCTGTGGATTTTATTTTATTTGATGTCTCTGCTACACCCTAAAGTCATACGTTATGCCATTGTACGTGAAGGAATCTATCTGATAATCCTTCAGTTCCCTTTTTGCGTATTTTTGCAGTAGCCCGGAGTGGATAAAAAAGTCCACTATATCTTTATCCACGTGTTTATCCTTGACCATAAAGCCCATTATCCTAACACACTCCGACAGTTTTTTCCCATGCTTATAGGGTCTGTCACCGGCCGACAGGGCCTCAAATATATCCGCGATTGCTATGATCCTTGACTGCACGGACAGGGATTCGGCATCGAGGCCGTTAGGATAACCGGTGCCGTCGAGTTTTTCGTGGTGCTCGCCGGCATACTCGCAGACGCCCTTTAGTTTCTTTGGCCACGGCAGTCTGGCAAGCATTGAGTGTGTCAAAACCACGTGGTTCTGGATAATATTACGCTCCTCTTCCGTCAACGTCCCTTTTCTTATGCTCAGGTTATAGACTTCGTTGTCTGTCAGCAGGTTCTGTGTGACATCGTTGAGGGTAATCTGTATGGCGGCAATGTCCTTGAGGCGAGCAACAAAGGCATCCGACATGAATTCCCCTCCTTGATTGATGAGCCTGAGGAAGTCGAGGTCCGAGGCAAGCCTGTTTATTTGCTCGTTGTAGACCTCATTGAGCATCCGTAACTGCCTTTGCTTGTCGTTATCGTTGCCGGAGGATATTTCGGTATGTTTCTTTAAATAGAACAGTTCGATGTCACGTCTTAGGACCTCAAACTTTGCCTCTATGTAATGAATCCTGTCATAGATGGTTTCGAGCTTTGTGGCCTTGTCCACGATGTACTCGGGGGTGGAAATTTTGCCGATGTCGTGCATCCACGCGGCTATTCTCAGTTCGTTTATCTCATCCTGGGAGAGATTAAAGTCCCGCCATCGTTCTTCGTTTGAGCTGCTCAGGCCCCGGGCAAGATCAAGCGTGATCTCAGCCACACGGCGGATGTGTCCGCCCGTGTAGGGGGACTTCTCGTCAATGGCGCTTGCTATGCTCTTGATAAAACCGTCCATCAGGCTTCTCAGATCGTTGATCAGCGAGGCATTGGTAATGGAGACGGCCGCTTGTGAGGCCAGACACTCTATCAACTGCTGATTGTCGGCAGAAAACGGTGTTATACCGCCCACGCCATCCTGGGCGTTGATCAACTGCAGGACGCCGATGATTTCGTTTTCATGGTTCTTGAGCGCCGTTACCAGCATGGACTTCGAACGGTAGCCGGTTTTCTTGTCAAAGTCCTTGGTACCCTGGAAGTCAAAGCCTTCTACCTCATAGACATCGGGGATGTTTAACGTCGTACCGGTCAGGGCCACGTAGACGGAGACAAGGTGCTTGTTGCCTCTGCCGTCGGCGTTGTACAGCTTAAGGGGGGGGAATCTGATCTCTTTTGCGCTCGTCCCACCCATCTGTAATCCCAGTGTGCGGTTCTGCAATATCTTAAAGGCAATGGCCAGGTCGTCCGGGGTCCTGATGTAGAGGGTTGCACCGTCTGCACTTGTCAGCTTCATGGCCTCTACGACGATCATCTCCAGGAGGGCCTCTATGTCTTTCTCTGCCGACAGGGCCGTCCCTATCTTAAGCAGGTTGGCTGCCAGATTGCACTTTTGCTCTACAATAGACTCAAGTCTGGCTATCTCATCACCGGCCTGCTCCCAACATTGCTGTTGCAATCCACGGTCTAATGTCCCTACATCATCAGACAAGATTGCCTCTTTTTAACATCGTCTGTAAATCTCATACGGCTATATGTTAGCATATCCATGTTATTTCTTGCTAATCTTTTTTTCAAAGGGCGCATAAGAAACTCATGGGTGCCTTGGGGAAAGAAAGGGGCGGAGCCGCTCGCACAGCGACGTTACCGCGCCCCATTCCTTCGTCAAAATTTTATTTGACAACTGCCACTGGAAACCTGTATTATATAAATCATGCGCCCATGGCTCAATTGGACAGAGTGTCGGACTACGGATCCGAAGGTTGGGGGTTCGACTCCTCCTGGGCGCGTTCCATTAACTCCGTAGCGGCAGTAGCAACAACAAGACACCGGATATGAAACTCGACCTGACATCTTACTCAATCGTGGTACTTGGCAAGAGGCACAACCCTACGATCTTAAATCCTGACTTCTTAAAACACACCGGAATCATCAAAGGACCGATGGTACCCAAGGACGTACTGTGCTCTGCCACTGTATCGCACGTGGTCTACAGCGGTGGGCTATCCATTGTA
>JADGAE010000029.1 GCA_015232165.1 Nitrospirota bacterium | reverse complement strand
TGCAGGGGGTTCTGAAGGGGGCGCGGTAACGTCGCTATGCGAGCGGAGCCGCCCCGTTCTTTCCCTCTTCTTGTGCCCTGTGCGTAAGGTGAGTGATTAAGTTGATGCTCTGTCTTAGGAGCTTCAAGCTTAAAAAAGGCTAATTCCCAAAATGAGGGGTTCCCCCTCCCTTTATGGGAGGGGTTACAACTGGTTACTTTACCTGCCAATCTTTAGGTATCCCTTTGACCAGATATGCACCATTAGTTACGGAAGCCCCATTCATAAACCAAACGTATACATCACCTGTATTTGCGTTCTGCCAAATGATGTCGTTCCTGCCATCCCCATCGAGGTCTCCTGTTGCCACAACTTGCCAATCAGGTATCGTAGCCGAAAATCCAACCGACTTTATACTAGTTCCATTCATTAACCAAACGACCACATCACCGGTACTTGCATTCTGCAGTGTGATGTCAACCTTGCCGTCTCCATCGAGGTCTCCGATGGCCACAATCTGCCATTCTTTAGGGATACCCTTTACAACGTAGTCGCCTTTGCTTATGTTAGTCCCATCCATCAGCCAGGCAGCCACATCACCGGCGTTTGTGTTCTGCCACACGATGTCAACCCTGCCATCTCCATTGAGGTCTCCGATAGCCATAATCTGCCACTCTTTAGGGATACCCTTGGCCAGATAGTCACCTTTGGCTATCGCAGAACCATTCATCAACCAGGCAGCCACATCACCGGTGTTTGTGTTCTGCCACACGATGTCAACCCTGCCATCTCCATTGAGGTCTCCGATAGCCATAATCTGCCACTCTTTAGGGATACCCTTGGCCAGATAGTCACCTCTGCTGATGTTAGTCCCATTCATCAACCAGGCAACCACATCACCGGTGTTTGTGTTCTGCCACACGATGTCACTCTTGCCGTCCCCATCGATGTCTCCTATAGCCATAATCTGCCACTCTTTAGGGATACCCTTGGCCAGATAGTCACCTTTGGCTATCGCAGAACCATTCATCAACCAGGCAGCCACATCACCGGTGTTTGTGTTCTGCCACACGATGTCACTTTTGCCGTCCCTGTCAAAGTCGTCTCTCGACCCATGTCTTACTTTGCTGATGCTACCTTTAGCAGAGTAGAAAGATGCCGTAACTCTCTTGTCGGCATCCATAGTTAAGGTACAGGTTGTCCCTGTGCAGTTACCACTCCAGCCTGTAAACGTTGAATCTGTCGCCGGTTTTGCCGTAAGTGTCACGGATGTGCCGGGGGTATAGCTCTCCGAGCAATCATCCCCGCAGTCTATACCGGCAGGAGAGGATGTTACCGAGCCTGACCCCGTCCCGGTCTTACTTATAGAAAGCCCTAACCCCGTCTTTGGACAGGAAATTGTAAAGGTCCAGGCAGTACCGGAACCTCCTGCACAGTTAGGTGTAACGGCTACCTTGATAATTGAAGAACTTCCGGAAAAGGAAAGGTCTAAAGACTTGGAGGCACCAACACACCCGGTATCGTATAACGTGGTATTGTCATACGATACAACAACCTGGTCCTTCTGAGAGTATGTTTCATAATAGAAATTAAATATCCCTGTTGTCTTTCCCATGTCTATTAAAAACGTCTCGGGAGTGTCTGCGCCGGCCTTTGTAACGGTGTTGCATTGTGCTACTACCGCAAAAGTTGCCGTAACATTCCTGACGTCAGACATGGTTACGTTGCATGTGTTACCTGAGCCGGTACAATCACCGCTCCAGCCGGCAAAGGCATAGCCTGTATCGGCAGTAGCAGTCAAGATTACGGTTGTGTTATACGTAAAAGACGCCGAACACGTTGGGCCGCAATCTATCCCGGAAGGTGTACTTGTCACCTTGCCTGTCCCTGTACCGGATTTGGCAACGGTCAGTTGTTTATCCGTAGCCAGACCAAATACTGCCGTAACGGTCTTTGACGCTGACATCTTTACATTACAGGTGGCACTTGACCCGGAACAATTACCAGTCCAACCATTAAATGCCGACAAAGCATCTGCCGTAGCCGTAAGGGTTATAGTGTTATCCTGCTCATACATTGTACTACAAGTATTGCCACAGTTAATCTGACCGTCATTGCTCTTTACGGTACCGCTGCCCATTCCTATTTTACCGATTGACAGACTGACAGGTGGTCCGAACTTTCTGACTCGGTTGAACGAACCCGCCTCAGACAGAAAGATGTTGCCGTGTGGGTCCAACGCCAACCCCCTTGGACGATCAAAATTGGTATTTGCACCACTATTCCAAAACGATATGAACTGTCCGTGCTTGTCAAACTTCTGCACCCTGTTGTTGTCCTCATCTGTTACGTACAAATTACCGCTAGCATCGACAACTATGGAATTAGGATGCCTAAACCGTCCATTCTCTATACCGGTTCCACCCCAGAATTCCTTGAAGTTACCATTGCGGTCATACTTGATTATGCGATCGGTGTAGGTATCGCTGACGTATACGGAATCATCCCCGTCATCCACGGATATCCCAACCGGTGTAAAGGAGACATCCGCAGCCTTGAGCACAATTAAATCCAGCGTCATCGGTGCATTTGGCGATATGGCCGCACCGCTTGCCTTCCACGCTTTTATCCAGGTACCGTGCTTGTCAAACTTCTGCACACGGTGGTTATTGGTATCAGCTACGTATATATTACCGTCTACGTCTACCGCCACACCCTTGGGCCCCTTAACCTTGCCATCGGCGGTGCCATCACCCACAAGTGCACTCTTAAACTTACCGTCCTTGTCATACTTTCGTATACGGTTATTGCCCGTGTCTGCGATATATACATCTCCGGCGTCATCTATGTCTATACCCTCCGGAACCAAGAACTTGCCATCCTGCTGGTCACTTCCATCCCACATATCCACGGAGGTGCCGTCATCCCTAAACTTTTGTATACGATTGTTTCCGGTATCTACAACATACAGAAAGACTTCCTCTCTGGTGACAATACGGCCTTGCGTGATTGGCGTGGTTGTTGTCAGACCTTTGTTCATTGCCATTTTGCCCGCTGATTGAAACTTACCCTGCTCACTACCGGTACCGCCAAACTGAGTTTGCTGGTTATAATGTTCAGGGACGCCGTCAAATGTCGCAGTCAATACCTTATCATCCGACATGGTTACTATACACTTGTTGCCGGAGGTGGAGTCACACCCCGACCAACTTGCAAACGTTGACGATGTAGTGGTGGTGGTTGCAGCCAGTGTTAAGACGGTATCTATTTTGTACTCGGCCGTACCGGTGTTACCGCCCCAGGAGAGCGTGTTGTCCGATATGGAGACAAGTCCTGAACCGGTGCCGGTCTTGTTGACTATAAGGGTGCTTGTTGTCTTAAGGTTAAATTGTACAGATACCGACGTGTTTGCCGAGATTGTCACCATACATTGGTTGCCATAGCTCGTGGTACATCCCGTCCAACTGGAGGAATCGACGATCGAGTGTTTAGCTGCAGTGGCTGTCAGTGTTATCGTAGTACCTGAATAGTATGTCGCCGAGCATGTTGTTCCGCAGTCTATTGTGGCATCTACCCCGGCAGGAGAGGCCGTCAAGGTACCGGTGCCGGTGCCGATCTTGCTAACGGTAAGGGTGTACTTGGGCGCCGCATCAAAGGTGGCAGTTACGTTTTTGGCCGCCGACATTGTTACCGTGCAGATTGGGTCCGTCCCCGTGCAGTCGCCGCTCCAGCCGGTGAAGGTTGAGCCTACATCTGCGTTTGCCGTCAGGCTTATGGAGGTACCCTGGTCATATGACGTTGTCGCCGTGTTGTTACTCCAGTTGAGGATACCGGTTGAGGGGCTGACTGTACCGGTGCCGGAGCCGGATTTAGTGACGGTAAGGGTGTACTTGGGCGTTGGATCAAAGGTAGCGGTAACGTTTTTGGCCGCCGACATTTTTATCGTGCAGGTTGAGGTTGTCCCCGTGCAGTCGCCGCTCCAGCCTGCGAAGGTTGAACCCGCGTTTGCCGTAGCAGTCAGTGTTACGGATGTATCCATGTCATATGCCGCCGTACCGGTGTTGTTGCTCCAGTTGAGGGTACCGGTTGAGGGGCTGACGGTACCGGAGCCGGAGCCGGATTTAGTGACGATAAGGGTGTACTTTGGCGGTGGGTCAAAGGTGGCGGTTACGTTTTTGGCCGCCGACATTGTCACCGTGCAGGTTGAGGTTGTCCCCGTGCAGTCACCGCTCCAACCGGCGAAGACGGAACCGGCATCAGTCGTAGCAGTCAGGGTTACTACCGCACCCGGGATGAAGGAAGCGGAACACGTGGTACCGCAGTTTATATCGGAAGACGAGCTTGTTACGGTCCCGGTTCCCGTACCGGATTTCGAGATGGTCAGAACGTTAAACTCTCCGGCACGCACCGGCCATACGTAGCGTACGAAGTCGTTTTTATCAATGGTATAGGTATCATTATCGAACATGTCTACGCACCACGCATAGGCAGTACCGCCAACGTAGGTCGTAGATGACCAGTATACACCAGATTGCACGTTTGCAAACGGATGGTTTAATGGAAGCGGTGGATTATACCGACTCCAATCAATCAGGCTTATAAGCTCTTTTCTGTTGGGTAGTCGCCAATCGGTATAGCCATATGTGCCGGTTCCGTTATTCATTGTAGCGACATAGTTGATGCCCTGTTGCCATGTCATATAACCGCCCGGGAGGTTGGCATTTTTGGTCCACATCAACCCGGTCAGGTTGTCGGTAACCGTTTGATTACCATTGTCCGTGAAGCGTGGGCTGGGCCAGGCAACGCCTTTATGTAATGAACCGTCGTCATTGGATACGTAAATTGTCGTCTGCCCTGTAGCCCAAATGCCAGCATTAGCAAATGCCCCGGATGATCCGGAGCGAACCGGCCATGCGTAGCTGATGAGGTTGACGTCGCTCTTACCTTTGAAGAAGACGTCGCCATCAATAAAATGGACAAGCCATGCGGTGGCAGTATCGTGGACAAATGTTGTAGACGACCAATAGGTATCCGTCTGTACATTGGTAAATCCATGCAAACCAAGCCACGCCGATGAATCAGCCTGCCCCAGGTGAACCAGGCTCTCCAGCTCGTTGATGTTAGGCAGTCGCCAGTCGGTGTGGCCAAGGGCAGTGGCTGCATTGAGGCAGGCCACGTAATCCAGTGCCGCCTGCCAGGTCATCTTACCGCCCGTGCAAGAGCCAACCGTCGGAGTACCGGCATCCTTGGTCCAGACCAGCCCCGTGAGATTGTCCGTAACCGTTTGATCGCCGTTGTCCGAAAACCGCGGACTGGGCCAGGCAACACCCTTGCGGAGCGTTCCGTCATCGCCGGCAACGTAGCCCGTGCTCTGCCCCGTCTGCGGCAGGCTCACCGTACCGGCTGTAACCGTCACGGGCAAGAGCAACAAGAAAATCATTACTACTAAAACAACTCTCTTTAACATTTGTGTCTCCTCCTTATAATGGCTTAAGTTATATCTTGAGGTATCTTCTTTATATTTCATGGTAACTATACCTTTACGCGTCCTGGATTCATGGTCAAGCCAGGAATGACACACTTGGAAAACGGCTGTAACTGTCATTCCTGCGAAACATGTCCCCGGCCTGAACCATGTCCCTGGCTTGAACTCTGTAAATTATCTGGAAGCTGCCTTATCTTAGCCTCTAACCCTATCATTATAATATCTTCTCCTTTTAAGGGGTGCATCAAAAAGTCATGGGTTACTTAAGGATGGGGGCTTCGCCCCCTGACCCCCTACAAGGAGGGCGGCTCCGCTCGCACAGCGACGTTACCGCGCCCCTCCTTGACCTCCCCTGCAAGGGGACCAGTCCCCTTGACCCCATCATTCTTATTCATGTACTTATTCGTTAAACCAGTTGTAAGGCAGACCGTTGGTCACAGGGCCCCAGCTATTATCACTCCCCCAAATGTAGACGTCACCGGAAGATGTGTCCTGCCAAAGTGTGTCTATTGGTATGTTAGAACCCTCCTGGCGTGCCTTTGGTTGGCCGCCACTGCCATGAAAATTTCCGGTACCTATCATCTTCCAGTTGTCCGGAACACTCCTTGCCATAAAGCCGCTGCTCGATAAGATTTCGCCGTTACTGCCCATATTCCAGGTGTAGAAGTCGCCGCTGTTGACGTCATTCCAGATGATGTCGCTATAGCCGTCACCGTTGACATCCCCAACCCCTCCGATCTGCCAGTTTGTACCCGCAGTTGCAGGGCTGCTTACACTGGAAATAGATGCACCGTCCATGTGCCAGATGGCTACATCGCCAGATTCGACGTTACGCCATACGATATCACTCTTGTGTTTGTCGTTGAAGGTGCCAATGCCCTGTACCTGCCAGTTGGAGGCTACGTTTGCGACACTCTGATAAGAGCTGACATTTGTTCCATCCATTGTCCAGACGGCCACTTCTCCCGTTTGACCATTGCCCCATATGATATCGCTCATGCCGTCACCGTTGAAATCTCCAATACCGTCTATTTGCCAGTTGGGGTCGATTACCATCGGGGCGTTTTTGGTGCCAACATTGGAAGTCTCTTTTGATTTCATTGCGCAAGCGGGTGCAACGCCTTGCTTATTGGCAATTGCGGTGCCGTTCATCAGCCAGATAACCACCTCGCCGGTCTTGATATGACGCCAGAGGATGTCGGCCTTGCCGTCCTTGTTGAAGTCGCCGATGCCCTGTATCTGCCAGTTGAGGTCCAGGGTGCCAAGGCTTGCAAAAGACCTGATTGTATTGCCATCCATCAACCATATGACAATTTCCCCCGTTTGGGCATGGCGCCATATGACGTCTCTCTTGCCGTCACCGTCGAAATCGCCGTTGAACACGACCCGTGTAAACGTCCGTGTTAATATGTCAGACGCCGCACTGCAACCGGCACTGTTACATGCCTTCATCGTGTAGACGTAGGTCTGACCGGTGTTATTACCCCTCTGGTAGAAATCGTCCCTGACGGAGATTATACCGCCTTTGTAGTCCGTTATAGTCACGGACTTGTCGTTGCCGTAGTACAGGACATAGTACGTTGCGTTGTGGTCGGCGTCCCAACTCAAGCTAAGGCCGCCGGTTGCGTGAAAGGCCTTGAGACCTTTAGGTGTCCGGGGAGGCAAAACAGACGTAACGTTTGTAGAAAACTTCTGAATGCGATTGTTATACAGGTCGGCTACAAACACGTTACCATTACGGTCTATTGCTATGCTTGCGGGATCATAAAACTGACCGTTGCCGCTGCCATAAGTACCCCACTTGGTGATAAAATTACCGGCAGAGTCAAACTTCTGGATACGGTTGTTGTAAAAATCGGCGACATAGACCTTATCATAGGAATCCACCGCTATCCCCTCCGGTAGATAGAATTGACCATCATTGGGTCCCTCGATACCCCATTTGGTTATAAACTTACCGTTAGGGTCAAACTTTTGAATACGGTAGTTATCGGAATCTACCACATAAACGTTAGCGGAGGAATCGATCGCTATACCCCTTGGCCCGTAAAATCTGCCATCCCCGTTACCCCTGCTGCCCCACTTGGCGATAAACTCACCGTTAGAGTCAAACTTCTGAACTCGATTGTTATACCAGTCGGTGACATAGACATTGCCAGAGGCGTCAACCGCAACTGCATACGGCAAGTACAACTGGCCATCCCCACTGCCCTTGGTGCCCCATTTGGTGATAAACTTGCCGTTGGGATCAAACTTCTGGATACGATGATTATCAGCATCTACTACGTAGACGTTATCGGAGGAGTCGATTGCAATATTTCGCGGTCCTTCAAATTGGCCGTCCGCGCTGCCCTCAACATCCCATTTGGCAATAAAGGCACCGTTTGATGCAAACTTCTGGATGCGATTATTAAAGGTGTCGGCAACATAAACATTCACCGCCGAGTCCACTGCTATACCATATGGGGTGGCAAATTGCCCGGCCCCGTCCCCGTCCAGGCCTAACTTCATGATAAACCTCCCCTTTGAAGTGAACTTCTGGACACGGGAGTCAAGGCCGTTAGATATATATATATGCCCTGAAGAGTCAATGGCAATGCCTTCGGGCCCCCTTAGCTTGCCATCCCCGCTGCCCTTGGAGCCCCACTTATCGAGAAATTGTCCGGTAGGGTCAAGTTTCTGGACTCGATTGTTAGACCAATCATTGACGTAGATGTTGCCGGATGGGTCTATCGCTATACCAATGGGATTGGAAAACTGGCCATCTCCGCTGCCCTTACTGCCCCACTTGGTAATAAACTTGCCATTAGGGTCAAACTTCTGGATGTTACTATTCCATGTATCAGTGACATAGACATTACCGGTTGAATCTGTCGCTATGCCGTTTGGTGTATCAAACTGGCCATTGCCGCTGCCATAGTTGCCCCACTTGGTAATAAACTTACCGGTAGGGTCAAACTTCTGGACACGGTTATTGTACCAATCAGTGACATAGACATTGCCGGAGGTGTCAACGGCTATGCCGGATGGGGAGTCGAATTCACCATCTCCGGTGCCATTAATACCCCACGAGGTAATAAACTTGCCATCAGGGTCAAACTTCTGGATACGATTGTTGCCACTATCGGCGACATAGACATTGCCCGAGGAGTCAATCGTTATACCCTCCGGCAAAGAAAACTCGCCATCATTTTCCCCCTCACTACCCCATTTGGTAATAAACTTACCGGTTGGGCTAAACTTTTGAATACGATTATTGTCAGAATCTACTATATAGACGTTTTTTGATTTGTCAACAGCTATGCTCAATGGTAGATTAAAACACCCGTCTTCCGTACAGGCACCCCACCTGGTAACAAAATTATACGTTTCGGCATCCGTTGCCTTAGGCGCGTGAGCTGTCGTATTGTGCCTTGCTATGCCTTTGATCCTGCTCTTTATATGGCGGCTGTTCTGCAGCCACTCCTTATACCTCTGGGCAGGTTCAGCTTCCACCTTGTTGACTGACAACATCAAAAATATTGCCGTCAAAGTTAATAATATCCATTTCGTGCTTTTATTACTATTACTCATTTTCACACCCCCAGCAATTAAGAATATTATGCTGATAGACAGCATAAAGGCGCTCACATAAGCTATTTGACGATTTCACACCCCATACCATATACTACCTTATAGCATCCTTGATATGTTTGTCAAGTACGGTGAATTTCAAATGCGATTGCCCTGCCATTATCTTTGGGTGCATAAATTTTTGGTGGATAACAAGTGGTAATAAAAATGCGTATAAAGGGGTCAAGGGGGCCGGCCCCCTTGCAGGGGGTTCTGAAGGGGGGCGGAGCCGCCCCTTTCTTTTTTGAACCGTGCTATACATATCATCACAGGATTTTTTACAGCAAGAAGTAATTTGTTTTTGGTATGATATGGGACTATAAATTAGGAGGTATGTCATGAGATTTTTAGAGGACGCGAGATTTAGAAACAAGCTCATTATTATATTGGTGTTGCCGCTTTTGAGTCTGTCTTACCTTTCAATCAGCGAGGTGGTCAATAAGTATAGGGTGGCCCAACAGATGGGGGCTATGCAGACCATGTCCGAACTTGCCGTAAAGATAAGCGCCTTGGTACACGAGCTTCAAAAGGAGCGGGGTACATCGGCAGGGTTTCTTGGTAGCAAGGGTACCAAGTTTGGCACGGATATTAAGGAGCGCTACGCAGACACCGACAAGCGGTTGAAGGAGCTGACGGCCTTTGAGGCCGGCAACGTCAAGGGCACACACACTGCCGGCTTTAAGACCGAAATGGATGCGGCAGTAAAACAGTTGCAGCAGCTTGCGGACAAAAGGGAGCTGGTAGGGGGGCTTAAGATATCAGGCAGTGACGCCATTGCGTATTACACCGGCACGATAGCCGATCTCTTAAGCGTCGTAACCAGGATTGGTAAAATGAGCAGTAACGCGGAGCTATCTGCAATTGCAATTGCCTACGTCAACTTTCTGCAGGCAAAGGAGCGTGCAGGGCAGGAGAGGGCTGTTCTGAGTAATACGTTTGGTGCCAAGGCATTTGCCCCCGGGATGTTTGTCAAGTACTGTTTTCTGGTCTCGGCTCAGGAGACATATATGAAGTCCTTCCTTTCGTTGGCCGACAAGGAGCACCGGCAGTTTTATGCGGACAAGGTGGCAGGACCCGTCGTGGAGGAAGTGGAGAAGATGAGAAAGGTTGCCTTTGAAAAGGCCGCCGTTGGAGATTTTGGGATAGATGCCGTGTACTGGTTCAAGGCGATGACGGATAAGATAAATCTGTTAAAAGAGGTAGAGGACCGGCTCTCACGCGACCTCAACACGAAGGCGCATAGTCTCCAGACATGGGCAAAGACCGAGCTTGTGCTATATGTGTTGTTGACGGTAGTGGTCTTGGCGGTATCGGTCTTTATGGCCTACGTGGTTATTAATGGCATCTTGAGACAATTAGGGGGTGAGCCGCGTGTGGTTGTGGACATTACCAAGAGGATTGCCGACGGCGACCTGACCATTGATTTTACAGCCAAAGGCAATAATAATGGCGCCGGGCAGACGGGCTTGTATGCCGCCATAAAGGAAATGGTACATAATCTCAGGGCCATTGTATCGGAGGTAAAGGAGTCATCCAACAGCGTATCAATGGGCAGTCAGGATCTGATGTCCTCGGCTTCGCAGACCTCCGAGGGTGCGGTGGAGCAGGCAGCCTCTATAGAGGAGACGTCGTCGTCGATGGAGGAGATGGCATCCAACATAAAAAGGAATGCCGCCAACGCCCAACAGACCGAAAAGATAGCCCGTGAGCTTGTTGGTGAGGCACGGGAGGCGGGCAAGGCCGTTTCACAGAGCGTTGTCGCCATAAAACAGATAGCCGAAAAGATATCCATCATAGACGAGATCGCGCGCAAGACGAACCTGTTGGCCCTTAATGCGGCCATAGAGTCAGCCAGGGCCGGCGAGTTTGGCAAGGGCTTTGCCGTTGTTTCGGCGGAGGTCAGAAAGCTGGCAGAGCGTAGTCAGGAGGCCGCAGCACAGATCAACGAACTATCCGTTTCAAGCATTAAGATAGCCGAGTCAACTGGCAAGATGCTGGACAAGCTCGTGCCTGACATAGAAAAAACTGCCGCTCTGGTAGAGGAGATCACGGTATCCAGCAAGGAACAGGATATCGGCGCGGAACAGATAAACAAGGCCATCCAGCAACTGGATAAGGTGGTGCAACAAAACGCCAACACCGCCCAGGAGGTGTCGTCCACGGCAGAGACACTGGCGGGGTACGCACAGCAACTACAACGCTCGGTGACGTTCTTTAAGACCGAATAGGGCCGAGGATCAATAAGAGGATCAATCGTATCCTCTTTAAAAAACATGGCAAAATTAATTTTGTGGTTTAAAGGCATGGATTCCTGCTCCCTGTTCAAGCCAGGGACATGTTTCTCAGGAATGACAGTTACAGCCGTTTTCCAATTGTGTCATTCCTGGCTTGACCAGAAATCCAGGATGCGTAACAGTATGGTTACCATGAAATATAAATAGGATACGATCAATCAATGAGTATTCCTCTTTTGCCGAGTGTAAACTCAACAGGCTGTCTGGAGTGGGCCATCCCTCGGAGCTATTACGTAATCTTTAGGGCTTCCTTTGCACGGGCAAGTACGGAGAGCGCCTGTTCAAAGTCAAAGTTTTGTATGGCGTTTTCGATCCTGGGGGCATCCCCCTTGAATGCGGCACGCAGAAGTCCTGCGGATTCCGAAAATACGTCTGCCGCCTCGGAGTCGTCCTCGGAGAGTAGTTTCTCCAGTTTTGAGATAACCGGGATGAGTAAGTTTATATCAACCGCCTCTGCTACAGCCTTACCATTCTCCTGAGGCATTACGTCGTTTATGGCCAGGATGAACCCCTGGAGCACTCGGGCAAAGTCATCACACAGGCGTTGTACTTCATCCTCCGGTTCGTTGTGTTTGATAGCGGCCTCAAGTTTTGCGGCGCTTTGCTGCACCGGCAATGCCCCAATGTTTCCAGCCGTACCCTTGGCCGTGTGGGCGATGCGCTCGGCGTCGTTGCGGCGCCCCTCGGAGAGGGCATTGTTGATCTCATCAGGGGAGTTGCCCTGCCCCGCGACAAACTTCCTTAACAACGACAGATACGAGGCCGGTTTGCCAAGTACGCGTTTGAGTGCATTTTTCACGTCCAGACCGTCTATGGCGTACAGGGGGGCAAGTTGGTCGTCGGCCATGGCGGGTGCGACGGTTACGTCAGGCACTACGGCAGCAGTTTTCACCATAGCAGGCTTACTCAGCGGCGGTATCCACCTCAGCAGACGGTCAAAAAGCTCATCGGGGTCTATGGGCTTGGCCACGTGGTCGTTCATACCGG
>JADGAE010000028.1 GCA_015232165.1 Nitrospirota bacterium | reverse complement strand
TAATCCCTTAATCCTTCAAATCGTGGTTCAGACATCTTTATGCTTAAGTCAACAACATTAGGGGTTAGGGGAGGGTGGTAAGTTTAAAGTCATCACTACTTGTGCAGGACTACCATAAAAACATAAGGAGGGCATTGTAAAGAATGGTTTGACGTTAAAAAAAAAAGAGCCAGGTAAGCGTAAAAAGCGGAAGGATTTGTGCGAACAAGAGGTTCAAGATAAAAAGGAGGTAACACATGAGTAACAGGTTCTATAGGGTGATTAGTGTTGTTGCGATAGTAATGCTGGCCCTTGCAGGAAGCATAAGAGTCTATAGTGCCGAGCCCAGTGGCGCTAAAGGTCTGTTTGAAAATGAGGGGTCGAAAGTAAATATATCAACAGAGAGAAAAAAGACAACAGTTACGGAAACCACAAGGGTTGAAAGACGTGATCCGGGAAATGTAGTAAACGTTGCATACGGTCCGCACATCGGGATCAAGTATACGGTGATGCTCATATCTGCTGACGGCTTTCCACGGCCGGTTTCAGACAAGCGTGTGTTTAGAACAGGCGATAGGATAAAGATAATTGCACAGTCAAACAAGCCGGGCAATCTGGCTGTGTATAATGTGGGACCAACGGGTAACACCAACTACTTGTTTAACGGGCCTGTAAGCCCTTTTACTCCAATCGAGATACCTAAAGGCACGGCCATGCGCATTGTCGATCCGCCGGGTACGGAGTCAATATTCTTCGAGTTATCCGGTGCATCCGACCGTATACCTGTTGAGGCAAGACCTGACTGTAAGCCACACATGCTGATGGTATCCAGCGGTTCTAAAGATATTGTTGCCGAGGATGCCATTGGCACCAGCTATGGCGTTTACTCTCCTAACAATTGCAGATTAGAGAGTTCTGGCAGCAAGGATATCGTATTGGAGAGCGACAGTGGTAATAACTATGGCGTTATTCCATCTGCGCTCATAGATGCAGGGAAGTCATTTGTGGTACAGATAAAACTCAGACATAAAGGTTAAACAAAAGGAGAGACAATCAATGAAGATCAGCAAGAGACATAACTTGGTCGCGCTGCTTGTAATAACGGCGTTTTTATTTACATCATGTATCCCCATGTCGTCCAAGCGGCCTGAAGACATGACCGATGAAGAACGTAATGCGGCAAAGGATGAGTGTATAATCGCCAACACGGTGGGCGGTGCCATTGCAGGTGGCATATTAGGGGGATTGACTGGAGGCGGAAGAGGCGCCGTCAAGGGTGCCATAGCAGGCGGCACCGTGGCCTTTGCCCTTGCATGGGGTAAGTGCATAAACTATTACTTTAACGTATCCAATAGGCAGGCGGCAAATTACCAGGAAACCGCAAAGTCAATCAACTATGACCCTAAGAAAGGCACCTTGGTAAAGCTGGAGAAGTTCAACATTTCACCTTCTACCGTACCGCCAGGAAAAGAAGTTACCCTCTCAGGTGCATACTATGTCATGGAAGCGGGTGCAAAAGACATGAGCGTAACGGAGTCGTTCTCTATTGTATATTACGATAAAGACGGCAATGCTAATGAGCTTAACAAAGAGCCATATAGTCAAAAAAAGACAATAGACCCCGGGACAAGAAAGGTTGAAGGACCATTTCCTATTCATAAGGACCTGCCGGAGGGGCGATATAAGTTCATCTACGAGGTGTCATACAAGGGCCAGACTGACAGGCGCGAGGCTGAGGTCACCGTTAAAAATTAACGCACATACAAAAAGGTGGGGGGAGCCTTGCTCCCCTCATCAGCTTAAATCAGGAGGTATGTTATTATGAAAAAGAGTTATTTGTTGTTAGTTGCCTGCCTTATTTCGGTTACGTTTTTACTGCTGCAATGTATCCCGATGCAAAGTGTTTCAGGGGTGGGGATGCAGTCTTATGGCCAACCGGAGGTATCACCTCCATCTCCGGTCTCGCCAGGTCTGGCAGCTACCTCGGCACAGGTAAACCCAAATCCTTCCTCGCCAATTACAGGGCGTCACGTAGCTGCGATCAACGATTTGTTTAAGAAGAACAACGTCAGAGATGGCTATGTGGAGATAGACAGGTTCGGACGGATACAGCTTAAGGGTTCGTATCTGAACGAAGACGAGGTGGATGTGGCCTTTTCTCTGGCTCAACAGACGGTGGGTGTCAAGTGGGTTTCCCCCGTAGACCCTGAAAATGTCGCCGTACCAGGCTGGAGCAAGAAGCTCTCGGAGATGATGCTGGAGGCAGCCAAAAAAACCACCGTAAAGAAGAGCGCCGGTCCTCCAGGCCCAATCAAAAACAGATATGCACTCGTCGTAGGGATAGGAAATTTCAAATACAGAATAAGAAAACTTGACTATGCCAAAAAGGACGCAAGTGACTTTTATCGCTATCTTGTTGATCCATCAAGGGGTGGGTTTTCCAAGAATAATACAACTATACTGTTAAACGAGGATGCTACAAGGGATAATATAGCAAATGCCTTGGCTAACATAAAAGACAGGGCGCAAGAAGACGACCTCGTGGTTTTATACATAAGTAGTCATGGTTCTCCTTCTGATAAAGATGGCAATATTAGTGTTATAGCCTATGATTCAGTACCTGAGCCAAGGGAAGAAATATGGAAGACGGCTATAACCGGCAAAAAGCATCTTGGTGATTTTATACAGGGAATGAAAGCCAAGAGGTTTGTTGCTATACTTGATACCTGTTTCAGTGGTGGTGCCTATAGTGGTATAAACGGCTTTTATTCCGAGACTGCAAAATCACTGGGAGCTGAAGACTACAACGATGGTATGAGTAAGGAACAAAAAGCAAGTATGTTAGGTGCAAAAGATATAGTGTTGGAAGAACCAACAACCAGCTTCTCATCTAACGGCTGGGGCAAGGTATTGATAAGTGCAAGTGGCCCTGGCGAACAATCATGGGAGGATGCTTCAGTTGATAACAGTTATTTCACTCACTACCTAATCAATGGTTTGAAACAAAACAAAGGCAGTGTTGCCAATGCTTTTAGCTACGCTAAACCAATCGTTACCGAAAGGGTATTTAAAGAAAAAAAAGGTAAATCGCAGATTCCACAGGCTGTGGCCGATAATAAAGACTGGAACATAAAGTTAGCTAAATAAAGGAGGACATATATGTTCAGAACCTTTTTATGGGAGGTCGTTGTTGAGACCTCCCCACCGTTAATACTGACCACAAACGAGTACATCATTGCGGTAGCCTTTTGTGTGTTCTTTGGGCTGCTCTATTTCGGTTTTACAAGGCTCATCTATCACCTTATAAACCCACATATAGAACATGCCAAGTACGGAGCTGTCTTCTTAAGCGCCTCTCTTATGCTGGCCTGGGTCATTGCATCATTGGACCTGTTGGGGTTTTACAGCACCATAATTGCGCTGATTATCCTGGTCTTGGCACTCATCTTTGACATGGTCTATCTCATCGTAACAAGACCAAGGGGGGTGTAAGATGTCGTTTTCACCGTCAGTTATCGTAGGGATCGGGGGCGCGGGCAAGAGCGTCCTCCTCAACGTAAGAAGGATGATCGTCGAGGAGTTTGGCTCCCTGGATCAGTTGCCAAGCATCGGCTTCCTCCACGTGGATACCCACACCAACCTGGTGCCCGATGCCGGTTCAAACGCCGTTACCGAGTATCTCGGCTACAACCTGAAATTCAGCGCGGCCGAACGAATAGAACTCTCCGGAGGAATAACCAAGGCCGATGCAGCATTAATAAAGAAAAAGGCCGCTACCTGGCTGGACCCAAGTCTGGCCATAAACGCAAGCTCCATCCCCGAGGGTGCCGGAGGAATAAGACCGTTTGGCAAACTGGCCTTCACGTACAGCGTAAACGAGTACAGAAGTAGCCTGGTGGGTGTGGCTAACAAGGTGTTGCAACATGACAACAAAACCAAGACCTCTCAGACATTGAAACAACCCTGTGATCACATCTTGAATATATACATTGTGTGTTCCTTCATGGGTGGAACGGGAAGCGGTTCCTTTCTTGAGTTGTGCTATAATACCCGCCATGCCTTTGAAAGTGCCAAATTGACAGGTATCTTTATCATCGGCGGAGATAATTCCGTAAAAAAGGCCAACTGTTACAGCGCACTAAAGGAACTCCAATACTACTGCATGTCTGATACCGTCTTCAACTCCACATACCCCGACCCGGGTGTAGAGAAGATAATCAATGAAAAACAGCCCCCTGTTGATAACTGCTATCTCGTAACACAGGATGCCGGAAGCTATTTTCTTGTAAGGGGTGAATTGGAGGAAGTCGTTGCCTTTAACCTCTTTTTGGAATTCGGCAGTGACATCTCCGATACCAAGAGGGGGTTGAGGGTTGACAAGAAGGCAAGTTCGGCCTTTTTTGAGAAGTCCGTCAAGCCCAAGTCGTTTCTGTCCTTTGGGCTATCCTCTCTGTCGTTTCCCGTCTTCAAGGTTGAGGAGATGATGGCCTACGAAATGGCCTCTGCCACCCTTGAAAAATGGCTATTTAAGGATGCAGTAACCCCGGTTGACAGCGACATCCTAACCAAACTGGATAAAGTAAATATGCTTAAGACGCTGTTAAATCCCGAAAAGAAAAGCATAATAAACGAGACCAACTTCGCTATCGAGACAAAGAAGCACGAAACCATAGCACAAAAAGACACCAATAAGATAGCCAACATCGATATGCACTTCAACGAGTACAAGAGGATGCTTCAGTTTAGCGCAGACCCAAAACTCTGGGGGGCCTTGACCAGGGCAATACAGATGACAGGGATACTTCAGTTAAACAGCGTCATCAATCAACTAAAGGAGTTAACCCTAAAAACCGTAGAGGACCAGTACAAGGGGCATCTGATGGCAAATGCCTTTTTAAATAACCTCGCCGGCTATATAGGTGAACAACTGCCCACCCTTAACAGGATGCACAAGTCGCTCCAGGATGATATGACGGCCATGCAGGATAAGTACTCGGCCTCAATCACCGTCCTGCGAGAGACCATAGGGAGGGAAAGGTTTGCCGTCCTGGATTGGATAAACAAGGTCTATGACTGCATCAAAGATTACACCAAGGCCGCTCTGTATGCCGAGTCCTACAGGGTAATCATAGATATGCTGGACACCGCCAAGGGGTTGCGCCTTGATGACGGCAGTGTTACGCGCTCGGTGATGGACGAAATTGAGATACTTAGAAAGAGCCTTGCAAGATACAAGGGCAATATAACAAGCCTGTCAACCAGGTTCTCACAAAAAAAGCAGGACATCGAAGACGTAGTTCTTACCCACAAGTCCTTTAACGACCTGATGCTAAACAGGGTAAGTCTATATGAGGTGATAAGGTCCATCGTTTCAGACCCCTCCGTCTACGCCGTAAGCATAATGAATGACATCACCCGTCACTTTGCAAAAAAAGACAGCAGTGGCACCGTTATAGATGAGGCCAGGATATTAAATATTGTCGAGCTAAAACAGGAAGACTTTATCATAACCCTTCTGAATAAATGTAAGGACAAGTGTTCGGAGATCAGGCGATATTCCATAGCAAACATACTGTTGATGAGCCCGTCAAAGGGGTTGGCCAACATCCTTAACTCTTACATTCTCATGTCAAGACCGATGATCTCAATCTCCGACCCTGACGTGGGAGAAGGGGTCATACACGAATGGCTGGGGACGTCCAATCCCGACAGCGATCCTAACATGCAGGCGCTTATTGAAAAAATCTACGCCATAAAGAACTACGCCCAGGGAGGCAATCTCTCCCATATGAACAGACTGTCAGATGTCTACAGGATCATATTTGCGTCGGAGTATCTGGCCTTCCCCCTGCATAAGATAACCGTACTGGATGCCTACAGACAGAGCTACCTGTCCGTAAAGCCCCGCAGTACCGACGTAAGTATCGACTTTCCGGACATCTTTCCTGATGACAGGAAGGCTGATATAAAACGCCAGGCAGAGTCCTACGTCCTGTTGGGAAGGATATTTGACTTTCTGGTACAGAGACCTGATACGGTCTCGGGCTATGACTATATCTACCTGATATATCACGACGAGCGAAGTAGACAAAAAACATTCGACAAGCTTACTAGAAACTGGCCCGACGTTGAGTCCCACTTAATCGCTATACAGGTAAGTAAAGACATAGACAACCTCACGGCCAACGAGACCCCGCTTGAGGTACTTGTAAGGCTCGTCGATAAAATAGCGGGCTCCCTAAAGACAAAGAAAGACAAGGAAGCACTGTGGCTACGCCTTGAGGAATACCTTAATAATCTAAAGAAATCTCTCGATGACATGGAGGCCAATCCCGAGTTCAAGAGACAGCTAGACATTATCGAGGAGTACAGACAGAAGCATAATCTTGAGGTGCCTGAGAACATACCTGAAAACATAGGCGATCCTGTCAACCCGCCTAAAGATGAGGACACTACCCCCAACGAGGCAGCCTTTAAAAAAGAACTTTCGATATTGGTAGTCGAAAGAGGGGTTAGAGACAAGGCTGCACTCATAAGCAAAGGAGTCAATCGTCATGGACTTAGGCCTGAGACGTCCGAAAAATTGGTAACAGAAGCCTTGTACATTGTCGATAAAGAGCCCGATAAAGAAGAGCTATACAAGCAGTACAAAGAGGCGTTTAAGTCATGTTCCTGGATATTCATACCGGATGACAGAACCTTCTTGAAAGGAAAGCAGAGGCAGTTGGGGTTGACCGACGACGAGGTATTAACTATTGAACGGGAGGTAAAAAATGAGCAGTAATTGGATATGTAGTTGTGGTACTAGCAATTCAAATAATATGAATACATGTCAGGCATGTGGAAACAACAAGCCTGTTGACTCAAAGCTTAAGTTGATAATAATTGGGTCAATTGTAGGTGTATTGTTAATAATCCTGCTAGTCGTTGTATCATTAAAGCTCCTCGAAGGGCCTAAGAAAAAGTATAAGGCAGCCGTTACGAAGTGCTGTGACTCTACCGATTGCTGTGGAAACGGAGCTATAAGCTGTGAGGAAGCAGACAAGATTGCAACATCCTTAAAGATGTCAGAAGACGATAAACAAAAACTAATCAATGAGGTAAAAAAAGACAAGTGTGTGAAACCCTCGTCACCTTCAGCAACATTGCCATCACCTTCACAATCGTCATCTCCGTCGGCTCCAAATCCCTCTGGTGATAGCGTAAATGAGACGAAGAAACAAGAAGCAGCCAGGCATATTCAAGAAGGCTTCCGCTGGATTGCACTTGCAAAGAATAGCAGCAACGATAAGGCCGCCTTTGAGGAGAGCATGAATAACGCAATTAACGAATATACAAAGGCAATAGAGCTCGAGTCACGTGGTGACAAAAGCAAAATAGGCAAGGCATACGAACACAGAGGAACGGCCTATATGGTGCTAAAGAAAATGAACAAGGCCGAAGAAGACCTCAAAATGGCTGTTGACCTTATACCGACTAGCTACAGTGTGTATTATAACCTTGCCTGCCTGTACTCGTTGGAAAACAAGATAGACTTCGCACTTGATAACCTTGATAAGGCATTGGAAAACGGATTTAAAGAGTATGATCTCTTACGCAAGGACAGTGAGCTGAAAAATCTGAGAAAGAGTCCGGAATTCAAGACGGTGTTGGAAAAACACAAGGTCTTTATCAAGTAGGGCAGGGCAATCGCATTTTAAATTCTGCTGCATTGATGAGAGATAACATGTACTTATTATGGGGTCAAGGGGACTGGTCCCCTTGCAGGGGAGGTCAAGGAGGGGGTGCGGCAACACCCGCCGTGCGGGCGGAGCTGCCCTCCTTTTTTCTTTTCTTACGGCCAAATGCGATTGCCCTGTCAAGTAGGGTGCATAAATTTTGTTACTGTAAATATTTCTGTGATGATAGAGGGTTAAGTTTTATGGGGTCAATGGGACTTCTTCGTGCCCGGGGCGGCTCAAATGGACAGAGTCCTTCTCCCTTTTTTTTTCTCAAGGCGCCCACCACTTTTTTATGCACCCCTGAAAAATAATGACCTTGAAAAAACTCTCCGCATATGCTATACTTCTTACGTACGTTAAATATGGCGGCGTACCCAAGTGGCTAAGGGGGAGGTCTGCAAAACCTTTATGCGCCGGTTCGAATCCGGCCGCCGCCTTTCAAAATCCTCTTCTTTTCTAAGTCTCAACAAATTCTTCAACAGGCACCTTTATTTCTTGTTCGACTGCCCTGCCATGAAAATATATGTCATGAAAATCTTTTTCAATTTTTTTTAATACGGCGGCCTCAAAATATTGTTCCCCACAAAACCCGCACTCTTGACATGGCACACTGTTTACGATAAGAAATCGATCATCGTGCTTATATATGTATTGCACACGTTTTTCTATAAAACTATTGTCCCCGCAAAAATTACAAACTTTCATTTTTCCTGATACACTATTTTATAGCAAATTTCGATTGGATTAACTACAAAATTCACGGCACTTTAATGGGGTCAAGGGGACTGGTCCCCTTGCGGGGGGTTGAAGGGGGCGCGGTAACGTCGCTATGCGAGCGGAGCTGCCCCTTTCACCTGACCCTCCTGAGCGTACAGGTGGCCAAAGAGGCAACGCCCTCGCCTCGCCCGATAAACCCCATACCTTCGTTGGTCTTGGCCTTTATGTTGATGAGGCTGCAGGGGATGCCCGTTAACGCAAGGGATTGCTTGAGCTGCCCGATGTAGGGGGCAAGTTTGGGACGCTCCATGATTACAATGCAATCGAGCCAGGTGACAACAAACCCCTCTTGCCTGACCTTGTCGATGACAAGTCTGAGCATGTCGAGGCTGCATGCGTCCTTGTAGGTGGCGTCGGTATCGGGGAACATCCGCCCGATATCGCCAAGCCCCGCTGCCCCGATAATGGCGTCGATGATACTGTGACACAGGACGTCGGCATCGGAGTGACCGGCCAGCCCCCTGTCAAAGGTCAGTTCAACGCCGCCGAGGATGAGCCGCCTGCCCTGAACCAGACGGTGTGAGTCGTAACCCAGCCCTACTCTGATGTCGTCTGTTGGGAGAGTATCCATTGTGCGTAGGCGAGGTCATCCCTCGTGGTTATCTTGATGTTGCTATACTCACCGGCGATGATCTTAATCCTGCCGCCGTAGTGTTCAACTGCCGAGGTGTCATCGGTAAAGGTCAGGCCATCCGCCGCCGCTCGCCTGTACGCTTCAAGTATGGTGCCACAGAGAAAGACCTGTGGGGTCTGCACGGCCATGAGGCTATCCCGTTTGAGGGTCTTTACCACGTAGCCATCGACAACCTCCTTGACGGTGTCCTTGACTGCCACGGCACATACAAGCCCGTCACAGGCCAAGCCATCAGCCCCACTGAGGCCGGCAATGCAATCCCTCAGTAGCGCATCCGAAATCAGGGGACGTGCGGCGTCGTGGATGAGCGCCACTGCCGCAGCCCCCGCAGGCTCCCCACCAATAAGTCCCAGGGCACTATAGACGGAGTCCTGACGCCGCTCCCCACCGGGGGCCAGACGCTTGACCTTCGTTATCGCAAACCTCTCTATGAGCGCACGCGTGTCCTCGGTGTCACAATCCTGGACGACGGGGATAATCTCGTCTATCTGCCGACACGCCTGGAGCCTCTGCAATGTCCTGGCAAGTACCGGGACCCCCAGCAAGGGATAAAATACCTTGTTGCGTCCGGAACCGAATCTCCTACCAAAACCTGCCGATGGCACTATTGCTATTGTCATTTTATCCGTCTGCTTATCAACTACAATGGCCATAATAATATATACGAGCCAAGAGAAAGGAAGGGGCGGGGAGCCCCCCCACCCTCTCTTTTACCTTTATCTTAGTAGTCGCTGCTGGACTTGGAGAATATCATCCTGCCTGCGGTGGTCTGCAACACGCTGGTGACTACTACGTCTACATTTTTGCCGATGAGCTTTCTGGCGTTTTCCACCACGACCATTGTCCCGTCATCGGTGTAGGCAACACCCTGATTGGACTCCTTGCCCTCCTTGATAATGAAGACCTTCATCATCTCCCCCGGCAGCACAACCGGCTTGAGGGCATTGGCCAACTCGTTGATGTTGAGCACGGGGACGTCCTGAAGCTGGGCCACCTTGTTGAGGTTGAAGTCGTTGGTGATGATCTTTGCGTTCATCATCTTTGCCAGTGCCACGAGCTTTGAATCCACCTCCCGAATCTTCTGGAACTCCTCATCGACGATCCGGACGTTTATGCTTGAAAATTTCTGCATCCTGTGCAGGACGTCCAGACCCCTTCGACCCCGACTGCGTTTCATCGAGTCGGAGGAGTCCGCTATGTGCTGCAATTCCTGCAAAATAAACTGAGGAACGATAAATGTCCCCTCCAGAAAGCCTGTTTCACACACGTCCGCAATCCTGCCGTCAATAATGGAACTTGTGTCGAGGATTTTGACGTTTTCCTCGATATTTTGCCCCCTGAATAACCTCATGAAACTGGCAAAGGTCAACCCCTCGCCCTTGGTAAGACCTATCAATAATCCCGTATAACCAATCAATGCCTCAAGTACAAAGGTGATCCTGTTAATATCCCCAATCAGCCTCTCTATCGGATATATGATCAGCCTGGCAAGTATAATGCCCAGAAACAGACCCACCATCCCACCAACTACCCTCCCTAACCGAAACCTCCTAAGAAAAAACTCCGCCGCCGAAACCATTAATCCCAGTAAAACCCCAGCCGCAGCCCCCTCGAGCTTAAAACTATACCCTTGTCCAAGCATAAAGCCAATCAGCCCAAAAATCAGGACAATCATTAATCTAAAAAACACTACCATTGCCTATACACCCTTTCTCCTTATATAAAGTAGCTACGGGGGCAATATTGCCCCCTTATTTATTCTCCAACATGCCTGACATTTACACAGGCTTATATTTAAGCATGAAACTTTTATTAGATTTTTATTATAATAATCGTGATGATTAATAGCAAGAGCAGTATTACAATTGTGGAGGAACGATATGTTTAAGAAGTATTTATTGGCTCCAGGGCCAACACCGGTGCCACCGGAGGCCCTTTTGGCCATGGCAATGCCTATGATACACCACCGCGCCCCAGACTTTATACCGGTACTGGAGGCGGCAAAGAACGGCCTTAAACGGCTGTTTCAGACACAAAACGACGTGCTTATCCTATGCAGCACCGGTACGGGTGGCATGGTAGCCTCCGTAAATAACTTCTTCAACAAGAACGACAAGGTCGTTGTCATCGACGGGGGGAAGTTCGGTGAGCGTTGGACGAAGATATGCAAGGGCTACGGCCTGGACGTCAAGGAGATAAAGGTCGATTGGGGATACAGCGTCGAGCCTTATGCTGTTGAAGAACTCCTCAAAAAGGAAGGCAACGTCAAGGGCGTATTCGTCCAGGCGACGGAGACATCCACCGGCGTAAACCACGATATCGAGGCCCTGGCAAAGATCGTCGGCAGGTACGATGACACCATCCTGATAGTTGATGCCATCAGCGCCCTGGTTGCCCATGACATCAGGACGGATGAGTGGGGGATAGACATTATGGTTGGGGGGTCGCAGAAGGGGCTTATGCTTCCACCGGGACTATCCTTTGTCAGCGTATCGGAGAAGGCCTGGAAAAAGGCCGAGTCCTCAAAGCTCGAGAGATTCTACTTCAACCTCAAGGCAGAACGCAAGAAGCTCCAGGAGAACCAGACAAACTTCACGTCAGCCGTTACGCTGATTATCGGCCTTAACGAGGCGATCAAGTTGTTGGAGCAGGAGGGGTTGGCAAACGTCTTTGCGCGCCACACCAGACTTGCCCATGCCACACGGGAGGGGGTCAAGGCCCTGGGACTGAACCTGTTTGCCAGGGAACTCCCCAGCAACTCGGTCACGGCTATAGAGGCCCCATCAGGGGTTGACGGTCAGGAGATATACAAGGTGCTCAGGACCCGCTACGGCGTCACCATCGCCGGGGGACAGGACCAGGTAAAGGGAAAGGTCTTCAGGATTGCACACCTTGGGTATGCCGACAGATTCGACGTCATTGTCGCCATCTCCGCTCTTGAGATGACCCTAAAGACGTTAGGGCATCCGGTGAGTCTCGGCAAAGGGGTCGCCGCCTGTGAGGAAATCTTATTATAGCGTTAAGAAAAAAAGGTATCCTATTAAAAAAGCATGGTAATTTAACTTCATGATTTAAAGACATGGATTCCTGCTTTCGCAGGAATGACAATTACAGCCGTTTTACAAGAGTGTCATTCCTGGCTTGACCAGGAATCCAGTATGTGTAAAAGCATAGCTACCATGCAATATAAAGAAGATACAAAAAAAAGTTTATGGAGGTATTTACCCAATGAGGGTTCTTATTAGCGACAACAT